>CAYVVX010000029.1:0-9060 GCA_964455315.1 uncultured Planctomycetales bacterium
TCGAGCGACTCGTCGAGCGTCGGGATGAGCCCCGGCTTGGCGGGCTTGCCGTCCATCTGGATTTCCCCGCCGCGGACGAACGGGGGCAGCAGCAGCCGCAGCGCGAAGCGGACGGTCTTCTCGGGCTTGACGGTGATCTCGATGTCGCCGGTCCAGGGGTAACCGGTGCGCTGCGCGACGGTGACCGGCGTGTCCCCGATGCGGCCTGTGAAGGTGGATGTCTCGTAGAGGTTGATCGCCAGCGTATCCGCGCCGGTCATGTAGGCGAAGGTGGGGATCATGGCGATGGCCCGCGGGCCGCTTGACCCGCAGCAGTGGATGCCGTCGCCGAACTCCTTGCTGCCCTCCATGGTGGTGAAATAGCACCAGTTGACGCCGTCAGCGTGCTGGGCGGCCGGCAGGTGGTTGTAGCAGATCTGGTGCAGCGCCACGGCGTAGCGCGGCTTGCCGGTGGCCCGCAGAAGCTGCCAGCAGAGCTGTACCCAGGTGACCTGCACGCAGGTCTCGGTGCAATGGCCGGTGGATTCCAGCGTGTAGGGTTCGCTGAAGTGCTCGTGGGCGTCGGGGGCGCCGGTGATGAACATGTTCTCGGCGTCGATGCTCTCCCAGGCTTCCTCGGCCGCGCGGAGGCAGCGCTGGTCACCGGTGATCCGCCAGTACTCGATGAGCCCGACGTAGCAGCTCATCATCTCGTAGGCCTTCTTGTTGCCCACCGCCTGCACGGTATGGAAGGTCTCGATGCCGGACAGCAGGTGCGGGCCTCCCTCGCCGCGCTGGACGAGGTACCTGCAGAAGTCGAGGTACCTTGGCTCTTTGGTGTCACGGTACAGAATGCACATGGGTTCGAGCACGCTGATGGACGCCATACCCGCGTGCGTGCCGGCGTCGATGATATCCTTCTTGCCGTCGCCAAAGGTGGCGATGAGCAGGTCGCCGATCCGCTTGCACGAGTCCAGGGCTTTCGCGTCCTCGGTAAGCTGGTAATAGTCCAGCAACCCGATCAGTACGTACTTGTGGACCCACACGTCCCAGCCGCCGCGTTCGTTGGTCTTTTTGTCCCGGTCGTACCCGGACCAGCGCATGGCGTCGTTGTAGGTGCCCAGGTAGCCGTCGGCCGTCTGCGTGCTCATGAGACCCTTGGCGATCGTGTCGATCTTGCCTTTCAACGCGTCATCAGGATGCTGACGATAGGCAAGTATGGCGGCGTGCAGCCATTTGCCGACGTGCTCGCCGGTCCAGGGATGCGTGCCCGGGCGCTGACGGAAGCCGGCCAGTAAGACCTCTTCGGTGACATGCTGCTTGAGCCGTCCCTCGCGGTTGGCGTCCATGCGGCCGCCCAGGAAGCCCCGCATGGTGACGTTGGCCGGGTCGGCGGGGGTGAGCGCGTCGCGCTGTTGAGCCGTCGCCCGGTGCGGCAGGCAGAACAATCCTGTGGCCGTCACCAGGACCAGCATCAGGCCATGCCGGCGCATGAGGTTCATCGCCCATCTCCTCTCGAAGTCATCAACAAGTCCGCTGCGCGACGTTGCGCGGCTCCCAGCATACCGCCCGGCGGATGGGTTTGCATGATCTTCACGCAGGCCGGCGGGACGCTCTCGCCGCACCCGGCGGCGCGGTGCCGGCGCGGCAGCGGCCGACCCGGGGGCCGGCCGCTGCGGGAGAGAAGAGAACAGGGGTCCGTACGCTCGCCGCCGGAGTCGGCTCCGGCGGGGGAGGATGTTCAAATCATGCCGCTCGACTTCGCCTGAGCCATCGTCGCCGGAACAGAAGGCTCGCGGCGCCGCAGGCAAGCAACAGGCTGGTCGGTTCGGGAACGATGCCGATGAGGGTGACTTCGCCGAAGGCCGCGAATCTGGAGGTGTCCCAGGTCAGCTTGGGATCGGATCCCGGGATAATGAAGCCAGACCCGGAATACAGCTCCGGCCACTCGAAGAGCTTCATGGGAACGTTGAGCAGGGTGTGCGGATCGACGTCGGGCGCGACGGTGAGAGCGGCCAACACATAACCCAAGTTCGCGAGGCTCGGACTGGCGAAGTCGATGGTCGAATTCCAGTCGGGATCGCTGAACTCGAAAATAATGATGGGAGAACTGGTGATCCCCAGCCCTGTGACATGAATCCCATCTCCGCCGTCGTAGTCACGGATGATGTAGGGCCCGTCGCCCAGAATCACCTCGCCGTTCCGGGCAATGCTTCCTCGGAAGGCATAGGCGCTGAAGTCCACGCCGTCGTCAAACCGGGCCCCGCGCAGATCCGCGGACGTGAACCCGGCTTGTTCCAGCCCGGCCCCGCGGAAATCCGCGTCGTGAAGGGTCGTGCTGATGAAACTCGCAGAGGCGAGATTGAAACCGCTGAAATCCGCGCCTGCCAGATCCAGCATGACAAGCCCTGTGCCGCCCAGGTCGCCGGCCTTGTAGCTGGCGGTGGAAGCCAGTTGCTGGAGCGTGAAATCTAAGTTGTAGAGGAGCGTGGCTCCGCGCACGTCCGCATTCGTGAAGTCGGCGTTACGGAGTTTACTAAGATTGAGCTGAACACCCTGGAGGTTGAGCCCGCTGAAATCCCAGCCCGACAGATCGTTCGAGTCGAGATTCACGCCGTGCAGGTTCCCGCTCTTGTACGAGGCCGTACTGTAGAGCATGGCGGCCGTGAAGCCCTGATCCGTGCTTCCGTACAGGTTGGTGCCCTCGATGATCGCATCGGTGAAGTTGGACCCGGCCAGGTTGGCGTCGGAGAAGCTTGCTCCGGCCAAGTTGAATCCGGTGAAATCGAGTCCGGATGCGTTCTGTTGCGCCAGGTTGACGCCGTGTAGATCCCTGCCCGCGAAGCTGGCCGTGCTGCGGAGTTGATCCTGCGTCGGGCCGACCGTGGCGCCGGAGAAACTTGCCTCCGTGATGTGAGCACCGCTGAAATCGGCCCCGGTGAGCGTGGCTTTCTGGAATGTCGCCCCGGTGAGATTCCCCTGCCGCAGGTTCGATCCGGTGAAGTTGGCCCCCAGCACCGCCCCGGTCAGATCCTGGCCCTCAAGACTCCAGCCGGAGAGGTTGTTGCCGCTCAGGTTGACCGCACCCAGCCGGCCCGCCTTGTAGCTGGCGGTGCTGTAGAGCTGGTCGGCCACAAGGCCCTTGCCGGTCAGGTTGTTCATGGGCGCATCGACGATCACCGCATCGGTCATGTCCGCCCCGGCCAGCGTGGCGGCGCTGAGCCTGGTGCCGGTGAGGTCGGTGTTACTCAGGTTGGCGTCGGTCAGGTTGGCCCGGTCGAAGTTGGCGGTCCGCAGCGTTCTGCCGGAGAGGTCCATGCCGGTGAGGTCCGCGAGGACGAACCCGTTGTTCTCCAGCACCGCGCCGGCGAGGTTGGCCCCGACCAGCTTCGCCGAGGTGAACGAGGCGCCGGTGAGGTCTGCCCCGCCCAGGTCGGTGTTTCGTACATCCGCCGATTTGAACGAGGCCCCGGCGAGATTCGCCATGTGGAAACTGGCGGTACGAACGTCGGCCGAGTCAAACACGGCAGAGGAGAGATCCTTCGCAGAGAACGACCACCCCTGCATGTCGTTGCTGCCGAGGTCGATCCCATGCAGGTTGCCGGTGAGGTAGCTCGCAGTGCTGTAGAGTTGGCCACTGGTAAAGCCGTTGCTCACCGTGGAGCGGAAACCTGCTCCATCCACGATGGCCCCGGTCAAGTCCGCCCCGTTCAGCTTGGCCGAGAGGAACGACGTTCCCCGGGCCAGGGCGCCCGCGAGGTTGGCGCCGGTGAGCGTGGCGCTGCTGAACGATGCGCTGGTCAGATCCGCGGCCGAGAAATCCGCCCCGGTCAGATTCGTCGATGCGAAGCGGGTTCCCTGCAGGTTCATGCCGGCGAAGGTCGATCCGGGAAAGCTCGCCCCGTCGAAGCGCGCTTCGTAAAGATCCCCGGCCAGGTAGCTCACCGTGCTGTACAACTGCCCCGTGGTGATGCCCTTGCCGTTGGTCGAGGACAGGTTGGCGCCGGCGATGAACGCGCCGGACAGGTCGGCGCCGGTCAGGGTCGCGTTGGTCAGGTCTGCTCGCTCCAGGCGGGCGTCGCGAAAGTCGGCGCTGGTCAGATTGGCGGAACCGAGTCGCGCTTCGGTGAGATTCGCCGTCTCCAGCGTTGCCCCGGTGAGATTGGCCTGCTGCAGGTTGGCCTGAACGAGCGTCTGGCCGGCGAACTGCCATCCGCTGAGGTTGTTGCTGGAGAGATTGACCCTGGTCAGGTCGCCGGTCAGGTAGCTGCCGGTGGTGTAGAACTTCGCCGCCGTGAGCCCCCTGTTGACCGCGCCGCTGAAGTTGGTGCCCGTGATCAGCGCCCCGCTCAGGTCGGTGCCCCCGATCTGGGAACCCGAGAACGAGGCGAAGGAGATGTCCTTCCCGGCGAAGCTGTAGCCGTTCAGGTCGCTGTTCAGCAGCCCGATACTGCGAATGCTGCCGCTCTGATAGCTGGCCGTGCTGTAGAGTTGATCGGGCGTCAAATGGTTGCCGCTCACCCCGTCGAAGGTCGCCCCGGATACGCTGGTACCGGTGAAATCGGCACCGGTCAGCGTGTTGTTGATGAATCGCATGCCGGAAAGGTCGGCATTGCCAAAGCGGGCGAAGGACATGTCATTGCCGAAAAAGAAGGACAGCCTCCCGGACATGCCACTGAAGTCGACATGCCGCATGTTGTTATTGCGGAACTCCGCAAAGTAGACATTGGTCCCCGCGAGGGAACCGCCCTCCAGGTTGGAATCATCAACCTCGGCGCTGGTCAGGTCTGCATGGCTCAGGTCGGCCTGGGAGAGATTGCTCCCGGCCGCGTAAAGGTTGATCAGATTCTCCCCGATCAGGTACACCTTGCTCAGGTCGACATTCCTGAACCACTGCCCGGGGATGGCGGTGAGCCCCGCTCCGTCCGGCACCAGGATGCTGGTTTCGTACTTGCCCTGGGTGGGATCGCCGGGATCGACCCAGGCCCACTCGTACAGGTCGGCGCGGGCGGCGAGCGTGCTGACCAGCAGCACCGCCGCGGCGCCTCCTTTCCCGAGGTTCCTTCGCATGACAGTTCCTTTCACAAGACGGACAACGGATGAATGATTGCCCGCGGACGATCGCCGCGGTGAAAACGCAGATCAGGATTCGCAGACGCATGATCATCCCATGTGCACTCCACGCGATCGCAGTTCCGGGCACCCGGCTCCTGCGCACCGCAACCTGGCACCGGGGACGCGCCGGTCGAGGGCACGTCCCCGGCCAGGTCATCATCAAGGCATCCCCGCGGAACGCCGGAAAGTTCTGAACCGCCCGCAACCCATCATCACCGCCGCCAGGCAAAGCAGCCCGCCGGACGGTTCAGGAACGATGCCGATGAGGGTGACTTCGCCGGTGGCGCGGAAGCTGGTGGTGTCCC
This sequence comes from uncultured Planctomycetales bacterium, assembly GCA_964455315.1. Taxonomy (GTDB): domain Bacteria; phylum Planctomycetota; class Phycisphaerae; order UBA1845; family PWPN01; genus CAYVVX01. The sequence continues at coordinate 5,400 of CAYVVX010000029.1, forward strand.
AGATGAGCTTATTGCTGGCCCCAAAGGCTCTGTACTGACTGGGAACGAAGCCCTGCGGCCAGTCAAACAGTTTCAGGGGCACATTCAGGAGTGTGTAAGGATCCGTGCCCGCCTCCAGATCAAGCACCACCGAGGCTTCTTGAACCTGAGCGAATCCCGGACTTGCGAAATCAATTGTGGACATCCAAGTCGCATCATCAAACTTCATTAGGAACCATGTCGTTCCAATGGCCTGCTCTCCTGTCACATGAATCCCGCTGCCATCATCAAAGTCGCGAATGCGGTAAGCACCGCCAGTCAACACTACATTTCCTTCTGGTGTGATGCTGTTCCACAGCGCTTTGTTCAGGTCCACGCCGGCATCAAACTTCGCTCCGCGCAGATCCGACGTCCTGAATTCCGTGGTATCAAGATCAGCGCCACGAAAATCGGTGTTGTGCAGCGTGGTGCTGTTGAAGCTTGTTGAGTCAAGGTTGAAGTTGCTGAAGCTCATATCAGCCAAATCACTCCCGTAGAAGGTGATCCCGCTCAAGTCGCCGATCTTGAAGCTGGCTGTAGAAGCAAGCTGATTGCGCGTAAAGCCCTGCGAGTACAGAAACGAGGTATCTCTGATGTCGGTATCGACGAAAACAGTCTCATCCAGTATGCAGTAGGAGAAACCCGCTCCACGAAGACTCTGGCCATTGAAGTCCCATCCGGAAAGATCATTCGCGCCGAAGTCCACATTCCGCAGGACCCCAAGCTTGTATGACGCGGTGCTGTAGAGCCCCTGTGCAGTGAACCCATTCCTGACAGTGTATGACAGATCAGTTCCTTCGATGTGTGCGTCAGTAAACTGCGTGCCGAATAGATGGGTCCACTGGAATCCCGCGCTGCGCAGATCGAACCCCGTGAGATCAAGGCCGAGAGCACTGCTTTTTGCGAATCGAACACCGTGCAGATCCTTGTTTACGTAACTCGCGGTGCTGCGGATTTGGTCCGCTGTCGGACCCAGGCTGGTGGCCGAGAAGTCGGCTCCCGTGATGTGCGCGCCGGTCAAGTCCGCCTCATCAAGGTAAGCTATCGTGAAATCCGCACCAGTCAGGTTCGTGTTGCGCAGATTTGCTCCAGTAAAAATAACCCACAAGCGGGCTCCGGCCATGTCCTGACCTTCAAAGTTCCAGCCAGCACAAAGATTGAACGTCAGGTCGATCGCGCCAAGCTTCCCGCCTTTGTAGCTCTTCGTGCTGTAGAACTGCTCTGACGTAAGCCCATGAATTGTCATCACGCCCATTTTGGCATCAAGAATGTTGGCATGAGTGAGATCCGCCCCAGCCACAATCGATCCACCGAGTGCAGCCCCGGTGAAATCGGTGTTCCTCAGGTTGGCATTGGTGAGATTCGCCCTGCTGAAAATGCTTGTTCTGAGATCCCTTCCCGCGAGATCGACGCCGGTGAGATCCGCAGCTTCGAACGAGGTGTTCTCCAGCATCGTGCCGGTCAGATCAGCCCCGACCAGTTTCGCCGAGAAGAAGGACGCGTTGCTCAGATTGGCCTGGCTCAGATCGGCCAGGGAGAGGTTCGTGCCGCTCACCTGGGCGTATTCGAGATTGGCTCCCGGCAGCCACGCCTTTCGCAGGTCCAGTTGGTTCCACTGGACGTACGGAGCGGGCTGCCTCCCCGCGCCGTCGGGTACCAGCACAGTGCTTTCGTACCGTCCCTGGCTCGGGTCAGCCGGATCGACATAGGCCCACTCAAAGATGTCGGCTTGTGCGAAGCTGCTGAGACTGAGGCTCATCCACAGGGCGGCGGGGGTCCAGAGTCGGCATGCCATGGTGTCTTCCTCCGGGGTTGGGCTGGGGTGTGGGGGCAGGACGCGGTACGCGTGTACGGAGGGCGGGCGTGATGGGGGCGCCGGTCGTCACCGCAGGCGCGTCGTCGCCGCGAAGCGGCGGAGATGGAACGACGGCAGGGTGGTACCGCCTGACAGATGTCAGTCCGTGCGGGCCCGAGAGGGTGAGCCCGGCGAAACGGCGATCGGCGGTTGTGGGAGGTCGCGGATGGCGCCATCATCAAAACGCTCCCCTGGGATGTCTTCACTGATCATTCACCGCCGCCAGGGGTCGAGTCAAGCGTGCCGGGCAGAATTCACCTGCGGGATCGGGCATTTCCAAGATCGGCAACGCCAGTTGGTTAGGTCGAACTGGGCAGCACGGGAACTGTTTCGGAGAAAGAATCCGACCAAGAAACCGGGCTGCGCTTATGGTCGGAGGTAATGTTTGTTCAGGGGGATTGAACCGCCGGGGTTGGAGTCCCCATCGTGCTTCCGCGCGACGCCATGGCCGGCACGCCGCCGGTCGCGGTGGCGTCAGCGCGGGTTTGCCTGGTGGATGATTGGCGACATACTTGTGGCACCGGTTCCCGGTCGATGCCGGACGAAAGGGCGCCTGGAGCCCGGCTCATTCCTTTCGCTCGGCCGGCTTCATGTCGCACTGCTGAACGAAGAAGCTCACGAAGCCCGCGGCCAGGGCGTCCTGATTGGCATAGTCGCCGCGATCCTTCAGGATGCAGGTTACGCCGAGGGGTTTGGCTTTCTCCGCCAGCAGTTGGCCGAAGCGGGGATGGTGGATGCCCGCTCCCGGGGCGGCGTCGGGCGGAACGGGCTTGTCGGCCTCGCTGTAGGCCAGCAGCACGGGCGGGTCGTCGGCGGTGAGGTGTTCGATCGGCGATGCTTCCTTATAGAGGCGGAGGGCCCTGGGCGAATCCTCCTCGCCGGGCGCAAGGGCGAACAGCGGCTTGAACAACCGGTGATTCGCGGTGGGGGCACCGATCTTCTCGGTGACCCAGCGCGGGTCGTAGGACGTCTGAGCACCGTGGACGGCCGCGCAGGTCAACCGGCTGGATTGTCGCAGGACTGGATCGGGGTCGTCCGGATCGGCGAGGTCGTCATGGAACGCCAGCCAGAGGGAGGCCCCGGCGCCGGCCGATCCGCCGGTGGCGCAGACGCGCTTGGGATCGGTAGACCATTCCCTGGCCTTGCTGCGCAGGTACTGGATGGCCCGAGCGCTGTCATGCATCGGCCCGGGGAAAGGGCCTTCGTCGGTGAGTCGGTAGTTGATGCTGGCGACGGCGAAGCCGGCGTCGAGGGCGTCGCGCAGCAACTGCGGCGGGATGATGGACTTGTCGCCGCCGGTGAACCCGCCGCCGTGGATGTGGACCACAAGCGGGGCCGGTTCCGTGCCGCGGGCCTTCCAGAAGTCGAGCTTGCGGCTCCTGCCCTCGCCGTAGGGATGATCCCGCCTGGTGGGTGGGAACTGCTCGTACAGACCGGGCTTGGCGACCTTGCGGGGCTGGGTCGCGGCGGCATGATCGGCCGGCTGCGATTCGGCGGCGGACAATGAGTGATCCCCTGCATCGCTCAGCAGTGTGGATAGCAGCAGTACGAGCATGGTATGGCGTGGCATAGGATCTCTCCGGGACTCTCAGGTGCCGGCCGCGTTGCGTGCGGCGGCGGCGATCGAACACCCTACCCCGCCGGTTGCCCATGCACCAGCACGTGCAGGGCCAGCAGGGTGAGCCCGTCCCACGGTGCGGCCGACGCGTTGCCCTGACCGGCGGTGTGCTGGAGATAGGTCAGCAGCCAGTAGCGCTGGGCCTGGTCCGGCGAGACCGCGGAGAGAAA
>CAYVVX010000029.1:9070-15226 GCA_964455315.1 uncultured Planctomycetales bacterium
AAATTCCAGGGCGTCCTCCTCCGAGCCCTCGTAGCCGTAGCGCAGACGCAGCAACTGGTTGGCGAGCACGCGCAACGAGGTCAGCGACGCCGGCCAGGACTCCTCTTGAGCATGCTCCAGCAACCGTTCGATCTCGTCGTCGAGGTCGCGGAGGATCTGCCGCCGCTGGCCGCGTGACAGCAGGCCGGGCTGGCGCGGCGTGCGCGACAGGGCCCGGGCCTGTTTGCGAATCCTTTTGGCCAGGTACGCGAACCCCTTGCCCCGCCAGCGCCGGTCCTGCCGCCAGAGGGTGTGGAAATCGGCGGTGCCGCTGAGCAGGTCGGCCAGCGCCACCAGCATCTGGGCCCGCACGGTGGAGTTCTCAGCGTGCAGGGCCTGCTGGAGCATCTCGCGGAGGGCGCCGAACTCCTTGAGCCGCGACAAAGCCACCGCGGCGGAGACGAGCACCTCGCCGTCGCGCTCACCGGCCAGCAGATCGCGGAGGTCGTCACCGGCGGAAGCGTCGCCGCTGCGTCCGAGGGCTTCGGCCGCGGCCCGGCGGACGCGCTGGTCGGGGTCGCGCAGGGCCCGTTTGAGCAGTGAGATGCGGTCGGGGATGCGGGTATGAGCGATGGCTTCGACGGAAGGCGCCCGCATCAGCGCGTCCGGCTCGTGCAGGAACCAGCGGAGCAGCTCCAGCGCCTCCGGCGTGCCCAGCCGACCGAGCGCCAGCAGCGCCTCGCGGCGGATGGACAGGTCGGAATCCTCCAGCGCCGCCATGATCTCCGGCAGCAGCACGTTGCCCTCGGCCGTGCCCAGGCGGCGCAGGGCCCGCAACTGCCGCCCGGCGTGGGGCGTGGTGGAGAGGATGCCGAGGTTCCAGGCCATGCGGGCGAGTTCGCCGTTGACCAGCCGCCCGAACCACGGCAGCAGCGTCGCCCCGCGCGGATCGGGCACGCGGGCCATCAGCGGAAGCGTCAGCAGGATGCCGATGAATGCGATGATGAGCAGCAGATGGATGTAGCACGCCGGCTGCCCGCTGGGCAGCGTCATCCAGGGCAGCAGACGGTACTTGTCCGCGAGGATGCCGCCGACCACCGGCCCGATGGCCCCGCCGATCGACGCCACCCCGTTGAACATGGACATGTAGAACTCGCGCCGATCCGTGGGGGCCATGCTCAGGGCGAGGTTCTGGGCGGCCATGGGCTGCCCCGCGAACATCAGCCCCCAGAGGGCGGCGTGGATCACCGCGATGTAGGCGTAGTTCTGCTCGTTGACGAAGAAGTACGCCGCGTAGCTGAGATAGCTCATCGAGGTGAGGATCCAGACCACACGATGACCGATGCGGTCGGCGAGCTGTCCCCAGCGGTTGGCGGTCAGCGCCGAGGCCACCGCCACGGTCACGGTGACCAGGGAGAGGAGTCCCAGCGAGGCGTGCCCGCCGACGTGGACGCCGCCGGCATGATCGCCCCGCAGGAACACGGTGATGAACACCAGGGGCATTCCGAAGAAGAAGTTGTAGACGCACACCCCCAGCAGCAGGGGCAGGAAGTCCCGATCGCGGATGGGCTCCAAGTAGCGGCCCATCACCTCGCGAAAGCTGCACTCCGGCGGCCTGGGCCGGGACGGCTCAGGTACCAGGAAGAACAGGAACGGGTCGAGCACCGCCAGCAATGCCGCAAAGGCGAACACCGCGAAGTAGGCCATGTTGACGATAGTATCACCCTCGCCGGCACTGATCTTCGCGGCCTGATCGAGCAGCAGGCCCGCGATCAGGGCCGTGATCGACTGGGTCAGCAGCACCCAGCGCCAGCGGCGCCCGAAGAAGGTGCCGCGGATGGACTCAGGGATGAGGTCGGCCATCCACGACCACCAGCCCGACGAGGTGAAGTTGTTGCCCAGGTTGACCAGGAACAGCCCGATGATGAACACCCAGATGAGCAGGGTATGGAGTTCGCGTTTGCCGGTGAACAACGCCACCAGCGCCGGGGCGAACATGAATGCGCGAGAGGCGGCCGTGACCCAGATCCACTGCTTCCTACGGCTCTGCATCCGTGAGTAGAGCCAGGCCCCGGGCAGCGAGGCCAGGGTGGCAAGGGTGCACAGCGCCAGGTTGATGCCCAGCAGCTTCTTGCTGGCGCCGAGTTGTTCCTCGAGGAAGATGATCGATGCCTGGGCGTTGGGCCAGAGGATGCCGAGGGCCATGAAGACTGACGAGCCGGCCAGCGTGGTGACCAGCATGGCCCGGCCAAGGCGCAGGGGCCCGATGGGCCGACCGTCGAAGTCGACGCGGCGTTGCGCAAATGGGGAATCCTCAGGCCCAATCGCCAAACCAGCAGCCTCCAGCGGGCGGATTCTAGTCGAATTCGGCGGATGCAGAAACGCTCGCACCTTCAGACTCCTTTTCCTCTCTGCTATCGTCGCGTCTTTGCAGTTCCGTCGCTCTTTCGGAACAGCCACTTTGTTTTCACAGGGTGGCAGCCTGCGCCCGGGCGGGAATGCTTGCCCACGCTTGCGGGGCATCTATAGTTGGATCGCGTAAGCAGCGGCGGCCGATGGCGGGTCGGCGCCGCGGGAGTCTGGAAGGGATGTCAGCATCGGAGTGACAGGATGTCCACGTCGCCGAAGTTCGTCCACCTGCACGTTCACACCCATTTCAGCCTGCTTGACGGGGCCACCCGGATCGACGCGCTCATCGCCCGGGCCAGGGACCAGGGCTCCGGAGCGGTAGCCATCACCGACCACGGCAACCTGTTCGGCGTGATCCCGTTCTACCAGGCGGCCGTGAAGGCCGGGATCAAGCCGATCGTCGGCTGCGAGGTGTACATGGCCCCCGGCGACCGGCGGGAGAAGAACGCCCGCGGCATGAAGGAAGCCAGCTACCATCTGCTGCTGCTGGCCAGGAGCCTGGCTGGCTACAAGAACCTGCTCAAGCTCTCCTCCATCGCCTATCGCGAGGGGTACTACTACCGTCCGCGGATCGACAAGGAGGTCCTGCGGGCTCACGCCGACGGTCTGATCTGCACCAGCACCTGCCTGGGCGGCGAGATTCCCCAGGCGCTGATGAAGGAGGATCGCCAGGCGGCCGAGGAAACCGCCAGGTTCTACCTCGACACCTTCGGCGAGGAGAACTTTTACATCGAGCTGCAGGACCACGGCCTGCCCGAGCAGAAGCAGACCAACCCTGAGCTGCGCGACATTGCCAGGCGCCTGGGCATCGGCACCATCGTCACCAACGACGTGCACTACCTCGAACACGGCGACAGCGAGGCGCATGACGTGCTCTGCTGCATCAGCACCGGCAAGCTGGTCAGCGACGAGGATCGCTTCAAGTTCCCCACCGACCAGTTCTACATGAAGACGCCGGAGGAGATGGCGGCGCTCTTCGCCACCGACCCCGAATCGCTGGCCAACACCGTGCGGATCGCCGAGGCGTGCAACCTGGAGATCAACTTCAGCGAGCGGCATCCGCCGGTCTACCGCGTGCCGGACCGCAAGACGGCCGACGACTACCTGCGCGAGCTGGTCTACGAGCGGGCCGAGCGCAAGTACCCGGGCGTCCCCGACGAGGTGCGCGACCGCATCGACTACGAACTGGGCGTGATCTCCTCGAAGGGATTCTCCAGCTACTTCCTGATCGTGTGGGACTTCGTCAACTACGCCCGTTCGCGGGGCATTCCCTGCGGCGGCAGAGGCAGCGCCTGTTCCACCGTGGTCGGCTACTGCCTGGACCTGTCCGCGCCCGACCCGCTGCGCTACGAGCTGTACTTCGAGCGGTTCATGGACCCCGACCGCGACGAGATGCCTGACATCGACATGGATATCTGCGAGCGCGGCCGCGAGGAGGTCATCGAGTACGTTCGCAACAAGTACGGTCACGTCGCCCAGATCATCACGTACGGGACGCTCAAGGCCAAGGCGGCGGTCAAGGATGTCGGGCGCGTGCTGGGGCTGGGCTTCGAGGAGGCCAACGCCATCACCAAGCTCATCCCCGATGAGCTGAAGATGACCATCGACAAGGCCCTGGCCGCCGAGCCCGAACTCAAGCGCATGTACGACAACGACGTCACGGTGCGCAAGGTCATCGACATCAGCAAGCGGCTGGAGGGACTGGCGCGGCATACCGGCGTGCATGCGGCCGGTGTAGTCATCAGCGATCAGCCGCTGGATAACTTCGTGCCGCTGTACCAGACGCCGAAGTCGGACGCGCTGGTCACGCAGTTCGACGGGCCGACGGTGGAGCTGTGCGGCCTGCTGAAGATGGACTTCCTGGGCTTGTCCACGCTGTCGATCATGGAGCGGGCCCGGCAGCTCGCGGAAAAGAACCACAACATCAGCATCGACCTGGAGCAGCTCGACCTGACCGATCAGAAGGTCTACGAACTGTTCGTCCGCGGCGATACCAAGGGCATCTTCCAGTTCGAGTCCGGCGGCATGCGCGACGTGCTCATGAAGATGAAGCCCAACCGCATCGAGGATCTCATCGCCGCCAACGCCCTGTATCGACCCGGCCCGATGGTGCACATCGACGCCTACGTCGCCCGCAAGCACGGCGAACGGTGGAAAACGCCGCACCCGATCATGGACGACGTCCTCCGCGAGACCTACGGCATCATGGTCTACCAGGAACAGGTCTCCCGGCTGGTCAACCGGCTCGGCGGCATCGAGCTCAAGCGGGCCTTCCGGCTGGCCAAGGCGATCAGCAAGAAGAAGACCTCCATGATCGAGGCCGAGCGCGAGCCGTTCCTGTCCGGCTGCGAGGCCAACGGCGTCAAACGCGAGGTGGCCAACGAGATCTTCGAGGACATCCTGCGTTTCGGCGGGTACGCCTTCAACAAGGCCCATTCGACCGGTTATGCCCTGGTAGCGTTCAAGACGGCGTACCTGAAGGTGTACTACCCGGCTGAGTACATGGCCGCGCTGCTCACCTTCGAGATGGGTACCCAGGACAAGGTGGTCGAGTACATCGACGAGTGCCGCCGCATGACCATCGCGGTCAGCCCGCCGGACATCAACGAGTCGGACATGGACTTTACCGTGGTCCGCTCGGGGACCGGCGGCGGCGAACTGCGCTTCGGGCTGGCCGCGATCAAGGGGGTGGGCGAGAAGGCGGTCGGGGCCATCATCGCCGCCCGGAGGGAGGGCGGCACGTTTCGTTCCATCTTCGACTTCTGCGAGCGCGCGGACCTCACCTGCGTGAACAAGGGAGTGATGGAAGCGCTGATCAAGGCCGGGGCGTTCGACTCGACCGGCGCGATGCGCAAGGCACTCATGCTGGTGGTCGAGGACGCCATCGCCCACGGCGCGGCCGCGGCCCGGGACCGCAAGTCCGGGCAAATGTCCCTGTTTGGCGGCGGCGAGGCGGTGGAGCGCGAACTGCCCAGGATCCCCGCCAAAGAGCAATGGTCGGAGTCGGAGATGCTCGCCCACGAGAAGTCGGTGCTGGGCTTCTACGTGACCAAACATCCGCTGGCTTGCCACGAGGAGTTGCTGACCAGGTTCACCTCGGTGCGGACCATCGATCTGAAACGGTTCGACCAGGACGCCGAGGTGGTCCTCAGCGGCATCGTCAGCAAGGTGCGCACGCTCATCGCCAAGCAGGGACGCAACGCCGGATCGAAGCTGGCGGTGGTCACCCTGGAGGATCTCGCCGGGCAGGTCGAGGTGATGGTGTTCAGCACCGATCTCGAACGGCTGTCGCCGCACCTGGCCCCGGAGTCGGTGGTCTTCGTCAAAGGACGCGTGGATCGCCGGCGCGAGGTGCCCTCGGTCAAAGCCCTGGAGGTCATCCCCCTGGCGATGGCCGAAGAGATCCTGGGCAGCAGCGTCCTCCTGCGGCTGCCGGCCGGGGCGGAACCGACGACGCTGCGGTCCCTTCGCGAGTTGCTCGGCAAGTTCCCGGGGGAGAAACCGGTGTACATCGAGATGAGCGCGGGAACCAGCCTGCGGGTGACGCTGCGGGTCAACGGTTCCCGGGGTGTCCGCCCGTCCAGCCTATTCCGCGAGCAGGCGGGGAGCCTGCTCGGGCCAGATGGCGTTGCCGTCCTGGGCTCGCTGCGACAAGCTCGGGCATCGGCCCCGCGTCCCATGCCCATGCCAGAGGCAGAGGAGGCCCAAGTCGAGGAGGATATGCTGGTTGATGAGCCTGCCGAGGCCTTCTGAGCAGCCGGAAGGCAG
>CAYVVX010000029.1:15236-16054 GCA_964455315.1 uncultured Planctomycetales bacterium
CGGACGTGCATCAAATAGTGTCAATTGAACTGTGGCCCTGCCTGCTCATGGGGCACTTTGCGATAAATCGAACGCTTTGCCAATTCTTAGCGCACCTCCCCCTTGCAAACGATTCGTGAAAAAAGTAACATGCCTAGTCTGTGATCGTCCGATCGAAGTTTTCCTGGGGGAAGGTTTCGTTCGGGCGACACCAGAGCGAAGGGAGACTGGGAGTTGGCATCAGAATTGACCATTCTGCGCGAGATCAGTCAGATCATCGGCAGCTCGCTGGAACTCAACGGTGTCTTTGACCAGGTTATGCGCATCCTGGCCGTTCACATGGGCATCGAACGCGGGCGACTGGTCATCCGCGACGACGCCACCGGGCAGTTGCGAATCCAGATCGCCCACGGGCTCACCCAGGACGAGCAGGATCGCGGCTTCTATGCGACCGGCGAGGGCATCACCGGCCAGGTGTTTGTCACCGGTACCCCCCGAGTGGTCCCCGACGTGCGCAACGATCCGGATTACCTGGACCGGACCGGTGACCGCAAGAACGCCGACGCGCCCTACAGCTTCGTCTGCCTGCCGGTAACCGGCGATGGCCGGACCATCGGCGTGATCAGCATGGACAAGCGGTTCGTCGACCACGAGTCGCTGGACCGTGATGCCCGCCTGCTGACCATCGTGGCGTCGATGGTGGCCCAGGCGGTGCGCATCAGCACCATGGTGCATCGCGATAAGGAGGTGCTGGTCGAAGAACTGGCCAGGCTGCGGAAGACCATCCACGATCGCTACCAGTTCTCCAACCTGATCGGCTCGAGCCCGGCGATGCAGGA
>CAYVVX010000030.1:0-778 GCA_964455315.1 uncultured Planctomycetales bacterium
CGGACGCGATCGCCAGGCCCACCCCGAGCTTACCTGTCTTCTGGCTATCCGATGGAATCTGGTGGAAGGGCTCGAAGATTCTGTCAAGGTGCTTCTCGGGGATGCCCGGACCCTGGTCGCGGACGCCGACGACGATCTCCTTGGTGGAGGACTCGAGCGTGACGCAAACCACGCCGCCCTCGGGCGAATGGCGGATGGCATTGCCGAGCAGGTTATCGATCATGGAGGCGAGCAGATCCCGATCCCCGATGACCACGGGTTCGGGATTCTCGTCGCGGAGCTCGAGCCGGGGAACCACGCGGACGCCCGCCGTTTTCGCGGCATCCTCATGGGCTCGCGCCGCCTCCACGATGAGTTCGTCCACCTGAACCGGCTGCCGCACGGGCGGGCGTCCTGCCGATCGGGCCCTGGCCAGCAGCAGAAAAGAGTCCACGATGCCGAGCAGCCTCCGGCTCTCCTCCGCCACGGTCGCGGCGAACTCCTTGCAGGCAGTGTTCTCATCAGCCGACGCGCTCCCGAGCTGTTCCAGATCCTGAGCCTCGCCCAGCAGGATGGCCAGCGGCGTCTTGAGTTCATGCGCCGTGTTGGAGATGAACTGCTGTTGATGCTTGAACTGCACCTCCAGGCGCTCCAGCATCCGGTTGATGACTCTCACCATCTGGCCGATCTCGTCCCTGGTCTCACGGCCCCGGATGCGCCTGCTGAGGTCGTTGACGCCGATCCTGCTGGCTTCGTACACCACGCGTCTGACGGGCCGGAGGGATCGGACCACGAGCAA
>CAYVVX010000030.1:788-6016 GCA_964455315.1 uncultured Planctomycetales bacterium
AGCAACCACGAGGTCCCCAGCGAGATTGCCAGGGTGGTCGCAATAAAGACGAGCAGCAGCATTCGGGTGCTCGCGATGGTATTCTCAATCGGGGCGAGGTTTCCAGCGACTTGCACACTGAAGGGTATGTGGTCTCCGGTTTGCCCGTTCAGCACGACGATTCTCAGCGCGGACGAGTGCCCGAAGACCAGTTCGGCGACGGGCCCGTCGAGGGTGGTGAACCGCGCTCCCCGGCCGTGGGCTGACAGGTCCGCGGGCAGTTCCAGCCCCTCCAGCACCGATGAGCGGATGACGACCGTTCCCGCCACCTCCACACTGGTGGGGAATCTTGATTCCAGTCGGGGGTTCACCAGTTCTTTGATTTCGACGGAGCTTATCTCCGAAGGTAGCGAGTCGAGCGTGAGATCGTGAAGCTCACGGGCGATGATCTGGGCCCTCTCGAGCAGTTGCTGGTCGAATCCCTGTCTGAGCTGGTTGGAGCGCACGACATCGACGGTGATCCATAACGCGGCCTGGGCCAGACCGAATACCACCAGATGGTATAGGGCCAGGCGGGCCTGCAACGTTTTCGCATGTCTGAACATGGAGTTGGATCAGGCTTGGAGCATGGTACGGGTAGCGCTCAAGACGTACCCGGTGCCGGTGACGGTGTGAATCAGCCGCTTGTCGAAGCCTTTATCCACCTTGCGCCGCAGGCGTGAAACGTAAACCTCGATGACGTTGCTTTCTTCTTCGAAGTTCATGTCCCACACGTTCTCGCCGATGGCGGATCGGGTCACGACCCGCTCCGGATGGCGGAGAAAATACTCCAGCAAGGCAAATTCTTTGGAGGTCAAGTTCACGGGCTTATCCCCGCGCGCGACGGTTCGCCGGATCAGATCCATGCGAAGATCCTCGAAGCAGAGCGTATTGTTCTGCGCGTCGCCGCATCGTCGGGACAGGGCCCGGATCCGGGCGACGAGTTCATCTGGATCGAAGGGCTTGGTGAGGTAGTCATCGGCCCCCGCCTCCAGGCCGTCGACCTTGTCCTTGGTTTCCGAGAGCACGGTCAGGATCAGGATGGGGGTCGTCACCTTGCGCTTGCGCAAATTCGCGCAGATCTGCCGGCCGTCATGATCGGGAAGCATGAGGTCCACGATCAGGACGTCAAAGGATTCATGGAGTGCAAGTGCCTCCCCCTGGATTCCCTGGTGAACTACTTGGACTTGGAAGCCTTCCTGCGTCAGCCGCCGCTCGAGCCGCTCGGCAAGCTTATCGTTGTCCTCGATCAGTAGAATCCGCATGGATTGCTCCGGCCGCGGCCGAGTCAAGACCTACGTATTCCGGGTATTCTATGATAGTCGAGTCAGGTTCGCCAGAGCCATCCCGCCACTTTGCTGTCCCGCGACGTCGATCCCAGCAGCTTCAGCGCTTTGGTTTCCGTCATTGCCAGTCCAAAGCGGTTCCGGCCACCGACGCGGGAGCGCCGGCGGCCGGACAGCAACCGAGGGGCATCCAGGGGCTGGGACGGCGACTGCCCGTCGCAATCATGCGGCCTGGCCAGTCGGGCATTCCACTCGCCGCGGTGCCACCATGAAGGATTTACGGTCAGTCCTTGATTTCCTCAATCACCTCCTCCACCTCGTCGCCCGCTTCGTCGACGACATCGCGAACTTCGTTGCCGGAATCGGACTCGCATTTGGCCTCGCAGGCTCCCAACATGGGGGCGCCCACCAGGAGCAGCAGCAGCATAAAGCTGTTCTTGAGTGAAACACGCATGATCGGTCTCCCAGCAGGGTCATGGAAATCATTCGGCCGCGGCATTGACCGAGCCTTCCGCGATCATGGTCAGCTTCTCGTCGGCCGCGGCTTCCTCGTCCAACGTGGATTGCAGCAGGTCGGCGATTGCATCAAGTCCGAGCCGGCGGGCGAAGGTCCGGGCCCCGCCGTAGCCGGCCATTTCATAGTGTTCGACGCGCTGGGCGGCACAGATCAATCCCGCGTCCTTGACCTCGTCCGGCGCATCTTCTTCGATCATATCCTCGCCTTCTTCGATGAGCCCTTCCATTCCCGCGCAGTGGACACCGCCTGGTTGATAGCCCAGTTCCGCGAAGGCCGTTTCGAGGCGTTTGACGTGCTCGCGGGTTTCCTTGAGGTGGTCACGAAACGCAAACGCCAGCCGGTCGTCCTTCGCTGTTTCAGCCATTTTGGGCAACGCATCCAGGAGTTGCGTTTCCGCGCTGTACAGATCCTTCAGTTCATGGACCAGCAGCGTAGTCAGATCCTTGATCTTCATGGACATGATCATCTCCTTATTGATCAATCAACCAACCGCATTCGCACATTGAGGTCCTGGCCGGTGCCATCAGGCGCGGGCCGGCGTCATATGGGCTTTCGACCCTGGATCACGCGGATCAGCACGACGACGATCGCGACGACCAGGAGCAGATGGATGAAGCCGCCGAGGGTGTAGGCAGACACCAGGCCCAGCAGCCACAGTACGATGAGAATGACGGCAATCGTCCAGAGCATTGTGACACCACCTTCCGGTCTTCGTTATTGGCGTTCCAGCACCAGGATCACATCGGTACCTTCAATCATCCGGGTAAGAGTCAGCCTGCGTTGATCGCCGCTGAGCTCAGCCTCGTAGGTGTACGAGCCTCCCTTGCTATCGACGAAGGTCAGTTTGCCGTCTTCCTGCTTCCAGGTTCCGCTGCCGCGCTGGAGATGCTCGCCGTAGTACACTTCGGAGCTGTAACTCTGGTCGGAGCGGAGACGGAGTGTGGCCTTGGTGAAGCCGGCGCCCGAATGCTCAGGCCCGAGCAGGAAGTACTCATCGCGGGCCATCTCCGGCTCGAGGTCTCTGGACGTCCAGGTACCCGGCATCCCGCAGCCCGGGAGACAGATCAACAAGCCCAGCACAGGCATCATTCGATGACGGTTTCGCATCCTGCTTATCTCCTTTCCAGGTCATGCCCGCCCTTCAGGGTGGGATGATTCAAGCATCGATCGGGTCAGGCAATCACCTGCCGGTCGGCGGGATCCCGGCCGATCGCGAAATAGAGCACCATGCCGATGAGCGGAAGCAAGAGAATGAGGAGCGTCCACAGCACCTTGTGGCCGGTGCTTCCGCGTCCGCCGAGGACACTTACCAGGGCGATGATGTCCAGAACCAGGATGGCCAATCCAAGCAGCGTGTACATGTTTGCGGATCTCCTCGTAACAATGGCAGGCGAGGGGGGGCTGGGCAGGCCTCCCCCTCACCCCCACTGGTTCTCCATCTGTTCACATGCGGAACGCTCCGCATGTCCGGCTTGACGGCTTCAACGAAAGCCATCGCCGCCGGTGACTCATCCGCAGCAGGCGCAGAAGTCATCTACCTGCCGTCGGACTTCGTCGCGCGTGAGTCCGTAAAGCTCCTGGAGCTTTCCCTCGAGTTGGTCGCGTCTGCCGGCAACGACATCAAGGTCGTCATCCGTCAGCTTGCCCCACTTTTCCTTGATCTGACCTTTCATCTGCTTCCACTGGCCTTCGACGCGGTCCCAGTTCATGGCTTTCTCCTTTCCTGAATTCAGATCACGACGGCGTGAACGGGCAAATATCGTTCGTCGCCATAATCAGCATACGAGCGCCTCCTGAACCCACACTGAATGTGATCTGAATTCTCTGTCAGGTCGGCGAGGTGGATGGGGCACGGCCGGGTTCACGTGCTTGGGTCGCACCGCCCGGATTGCCGTGGGAGGCGTACGGGACAGGCGCAACAGTGCCCGTGCCGGCATTGCGGGAAGCATTGGTGGCCCGACGCAAACTGCGTCGTCGTTGGATCAGCGGACGGGGCGGTCCTTCGGCCCGGTGACGACCGGGAGAACTGCCCCCGGCACATCACACAAACTGCGTCGAGTTGATGATCGCCTGGACCAGGGCCACCATCAGGTTCTGGGCGAAGCTGAGCGCGAACCCGGCCGTGCCGCAACTCAACGCCTGGCCGACCAGGCACTGGATGCCCGCATTGAGGCAGTTGGTCGCCGATGATCTCTGCATCGATCCGATCGACGCTCCACTCTTGAAGCCGTTGACGATCGTCTGAGCGTTCTGCTTCACGGCCGCCCAGAAGGAGAAGAACAATCCGATCGGGGCGAAGAGCCCGAGCTGACTCAGGAACGCGTTGAGCAGCGAATCCAGCGCGGCCACACCGGCACCCGTGGCCGTGCCCGGTACCCAGCCGACATCGATCTGCGCGGCCGCCAGCGCCGCCGCGGCCATGAAGATGAGCGAGGCGGCGACGCACTGGATGAATCCGATCACGCAAAGCAGCGGCAGGGAGATGCACTGGATCATGAACACGTAGCCGGCCGCGACGGTGAGCCCGGACGGATCGTGGAACGCGACCGGGTTGGCGTTGGCGTACAGATAGCGGTGCAGCGAGCGCGGGTCGCACTTGCGCGGCTCGGCGGGGTCGGCCGAGGCGAAGCGTCCCTGCTGGGCGTCGTAGTAGCGGGCCCGCAGGTAAGTGAACCCGAGGTTGGGGTCGTACTGCTCGCTGACGTAGCGGTAGTCGTTCCTGATCGCGCCGGTGCTGTGCAGCGGAACGCCGAAGGCGTCGTAGGCGTAAGTGGCGTTCACTGCCGCAGCGGTGCCGGTCAACTGGCGGACCGACATCTGCCCGTCCATGTGATAGAAACTCACGCCCGAATCGGGCCGGTTCATGGCGATCAGGTCATCGCCGTAGACGTAGGCGACGGATTGCACCGCGCCGGCGGTCGGATCGATCGTCTCGGTGAGCACCTGGGCGAAGTCACGGTTCTTATCGACCAGGTAATCCGTAGAGGACACACCGGCAACGGTCTTGGCGATGCGCAGCCCGTCGGTGTCATACGCGAAGGTGGTATCGGAGTTGTCGGCCGTCCGATTCTCCGCGGCGACGAGCTGGTTGCGGTCGTCCCAGGTATATCGGTCGGTGTTGCCGCCGCGCACGCGAGTCAGCGTGTTGCCGTTGGCGTCGTAGGTGTAGGTGGTCGAGTCGGTGCTGAACTCGGCGTCGCCCGGATCACCGTAGGCCTTGTACGCGATACCGGAGAGGTGCAGTCGCCCGGCGATATCCACGTCGACCAGGAAGGTCGGCAGGAAGAACAGGGCGATGGTCTGCACGATGATGCGGCGCCGGCGGGCGAGTTTGCCCATGCCGCGGCGCCGCGGCAGGAAGAGCAGGCCCGGCCAGAACAGGGCGGCTCCGGTGATGCCCAGCAGGG
>CAYVVX010000030.1:6026-7866 GCA_964455315.1 uncultured Planctomycetales bacterium
TGGGCGCCCCCGAGGAGGCGTACATCATGCGACGTTCCCTCGCCGCCGCCGCTATCTGGGTGGTGACGGTTTCATCCAGGAGCCGGTCGTTGGCGTCGTAGGTGTAGACAGTGGTGATGGTGTTGCCATCGCCGACCACCTTGCGCTCGGTGCGGTTGGCGGCCTTGTCGTACTTGTAGGTGATGACCAGGTCGGTGGCGGCCGGGTCGGTGATCTGCTCGCCGACCAGCCGGTAGGTGTCGTCGTAGGTGTACTGTACCACGCGGGTGTCGCCCGCGGGCGTGGTTTCGTCCATGCGGGTACGCTGGCCGGAGGGGCTCAGCGTGTACACGTAGCGGCTGATCAGGGAGGTGTCGGCCTTGCGATTGGCGACCTCGGTCAGGCGATTGAGGTTGTCGTACGTGTAGCTGGTGACGGTGCCGTTGGGCATGGTCAGACTGGCGCGGTTGCCCGCGGCGTCGTACGCGTATGTGGAAATGCCGCCCTCCGGATGGTGGACCTGGGAGAGCCGGTTGAGGGCGTCATAGTCGTAGGTCGTCGTCTGGGTCAGCTCGGGTGTCTGGGAGACGAGGCTGGTGCGGTTGCCCGCGGCGTCGTACTCGTAGGTGAGCGTCGAGCCGTCCGGGTTGGTGACCATGACGATCCGCTCGCGGGCGTCATACTGGGTCACCGTGTCGTCCGCGCTGCCGCCGCCGGGCGGGACGATGCGGGCGAGGGTGCGCTTGCCGATGCCGTTGTAGTCAAACTCGTGGTAACCGCCGTCCGGCGTGGTTTCGCGGATCAGCCGGTTGGCAGTGTCGTACGCGTAGGTGGTGGTGCGCCCGTTGAAGTCGGTGTGCGTCGCCAGGCGTCCGCCCGCGTCGTACGTGGACGTTTCGGCCTGACCGAGCGGCAGCGTCTTCTTCGTGCGCCGGCCGAGGCGATCGTACTCGTAGGTGGTCACGCGTCCGGCGGGATCGGTCTGGGCGATCTGGTTGCCGAGCTCGTCGTAGGCGTGATGGGTGGCGAGCTCCTCGCCGCCCTCGGTGAGGATAATGGAGGTGGCCCGGTCCATGGCGTCGTATTCGTAGCGGGTGACGCGGCCCGCCTGGTCCACGTCCTCGGATTTGCGCCCGTCAACATCAAAGAACGTTTGCGAGAAGCTGCCGTCCGGGTAGGTCGTTCTGCTCAGGCGGTTCAACGCATCATAGGTATACGTGGTGGTGTGATTCAGCGCGTCGGTGGAACTGACGCGGTTGCCGGACAGGTCGAACTCGTGCCTGGTCACGTTGCCCAGCGCGTCGGTGACAAGCTGTTCGTTGGGCAGGCAGTGATGCTCGTAATGAGTCCGGCCGCGGCGCTCGTCGTACTGGTCGACGACGCGACCGATGCAGTCGAACACCGTCTCGACATAGGGATTGTCGGAGTCGTCGCCCGGGGTGCCGTCGGGATAGATCGTCTTTACCTGGCGTCCGAGGCGGTCGTACTCGTAGCGGGTGGTGTGCCCGTTGCGATCGGTGAGGGCGGTGCGGCGCGATTCGGAGTTGAACTCGTACATTTCCATCGTGCCGTCGGGGAAGCGTGTCTCGACGAGGTTGCCGACGAGATCGTACACGTTCTCGGTGACACGATTGAGCTGATCGATGCTGCGGACGATCTGGTCAGCCGCATCGTACTCCCAGCGCAGGGAGTTCCCGTACGTGTCGATCTGCTCGACCACGCGGTGTCTTTCGTTGTAGACGTTGGTGATGGTGATGGCTTCTGCGCCGCCGGGGCCGGTGCGCTGGCGCGTCTCGGTCAGACGATCGCCGGCGGTGTTGTAGGTGTACTCGGTCACGGCGCCGGAGAAATCGGTGTGGGT
>CAYVVX010000030.1:7876-14493 GCA_964455315.1 uncultured Planctomycetales bacterium
GCCCGCTGGCGTCGTAGGTGAAGGTCTCGGTCTGCCCGAGCGGGTTGGTCACGCTGGTGCGGTTGCCGACGGAGTCGTACGTGTAGGTCGTCTCCGCATTGAAGGGGTCGATCTGCTTGATCAGGTTCCCGCGGGCGTCGTACTCGAAGCGGGTCACATGGCCGCGCGGATCGGTCCGGGTGAGCGGCTGCCCGCGGCCGTTGCGCGTGTAGGTGGTGATGCCGCCGGAGCAGTTGGTCTCGGTGAGCAGGTCGCCGTCACCGTCGTACGTGTACGTCTTGACCCGCCCGGCACAGTCGGTCTCCCTGACCACGTAACCGTTCAGGTACTCATAGAATGTGCTGCTGCCGTAGCTGTCGGTTCGCTGGATGACGTTGCCGCGGTCGTCGTAGTAGGTGACCGACGGGTAGCCTTCGCGGTCGGTGACCACCTCCTGGCGGGCGCCGACGTCGTGGGCGAATTCCACCCGGTTGCCGTCGGCGTCGATGCTGGCGGTCAGCCGTCCGTCGTCGTCGAACTCGTTGCGGATGCCGACCCGGCCGAGCGGATCGGTAATCCTGGTCAGGTAGTGCGGGAAGCCGGGCTCTTCGTAATCGAAGGTTGTCGGCGGGTCGGACCGCTTCTGGGTCCAGAACTCCTTGAGGTTCCCGGTCGTGTTGTCGTAGACATATTCCACGTATGCGGGAGTGCCCGGCCCATCGGCGGGTTCAGAGATCCGCGTGATGCGGCCTTCGGCGTCGCGGTCGAAGACCAGCGCCGGGCCGGCGCTGCTGATGAGCCCGCCGGGCTGTACGGTGATCACGTTGCCGTTGAGATCGGTGATGCTCTGCAGTCCGTCGATCTCGTCGATGATGTAGGTCAGGTTCTGCTTGGTCTTGAGCTGGTAGGTGCGCGGGTTCAGCGGTCCGCTGAAGCCGTCCAGCAGGATGCCGCCGCCGTTGATGTAGAGCTGCGGCGGGCCGGCGATGGTCAGCTCTTCACCGACGCCGTCGTCGGGCACGAACTCAACGTTCACCACCCAGTAGAAGAGGAAATTGACGGGGACGGCTGTGGTGATGAAGCCGACGCGCTTGCCGTCCGGGCGGGTGACGTAGACCTTGGAGCCGATGCGGAGTCCTTCGTTGGCGTCCTCGCGCGGCTCGTCCACGACCTTACCGGGCAGCCCCAGCCGCCAGCCGGGGCCGAAATCACCCACGGAAGTGTCCAGGCTGCTGTACTGGCGGGTGATGACCATGGGGATGCCCGCGACCGGAACGCTCAGGTCCGTGAAGCTGAGGGTGAAGTTGCCCAGCTTCAGGTCGCCGGAAACGTTGATGGGGATGGGCAGGGTCCTGGTCATCCGCCCGTCGGTCACCACCACCTCGGCGGTGTAGGGGTCGTTAGGCAACACGGTCGGGTCGATGGTCGCGAGCACGCCGTCGGCCACCGGGCCGTTGCCGGCGGCGATCACCTTGGCCGTGCTGCTGCCGTTGCGGCGCAGGCGGATTTCCCAAACGATGTCGGCGGGGTTGTTGTCGGAAATGCTTCCGACGATGTCCACCGGGGCGGTGATATCCTGTCCCGGCGCGGGACTGACGATGGTGATCACGGGCAGGTCCGGGTTCTGATCGGGATCCTGCAGGTCGTCCGGATTGGTCGACACCGTGATGCTGAACGCGTGGGTCAGGCTGCCGCCGGCACCGTCAGTGATCAGCACCTCCACATTCTGCGTCCCGACCTGGTCCTCGGCGGGCATCCATACGATCAGGCCGGTGTTTCGGTCGATGGTCATGCCGTCCGGCGCAGTCAGCAGCTCGTACTCGACGGGATTCTCGTCCTGATCGACGGCGTTCACGTCGTACTGGTACTCGAAACCCACCACGGCGACGGTCACCGGGGCCGAGTTGACGGTGGGATTCACGTTCACCTCTTCGATGTCGATGAGGAACGACTGCTCGACGGTCTCTACGCCGTCGCTGACCGCGATGGTGACGGCGATGGGGGCGCTGGCCGCCGCGGTCTGCGGCACCAGCCAGTCGATAAGCCCGCTGACCGGGTGGATGTTCATGCCGTCGGGTCGGACGGTGAGGCTGTAGATGAGCGTGTCGCCGTCGGGGTCGGTGGCGTTCACATCGTAGAGATAGATGTCGCCTTCCACGGCGTAGACCGCCGGCGCACTGGTGATGACCGGCGGCTCGTTGGTCGCCCGCACGAAGAGCTGATAGGCCTGCTCGGCGGTGTGCCCACCGGGATCGGACGCCTGCACGCGGACGTTGTGCGGGCTGGCCAGTGCGGCCGCCTGATCGGGCAGCCAGGAGATCAACCCGGTGTTCTCGTCGATGGTCATACCCGCCGGGAACTCCAGCAGGGCGAAGGTGAGCGGATCGTTGTCCGGGTCGGTCGCCTCGACATCATACGCATAGGGCGATCCTTCGATGGCCAGGAACACCGGCGTTGAGGTGATCCGCGGGGCGAGATCCTCCGCGGTTACGGCGATCTGGAAGTCCTGCTGGTCGCGGGCGCCGTGCGGATCGACCACTTCGATCATCACCGCGAAGGGGCTGTGCGCGGCCGCGTCCTGTGGCGGGGTCCAGCTCAGCCGGCCGACCTGCGGCTGCATGGTCATGCCCGCGGGCCCCTGCAGCAGGCGATAGGTCAGACTGTCGCCGTCGGGATCCTGCGCGGCGGCGTCATACTGGTAGGCGACGCCCTCGGCCGCGGTGGTCACCGGCGCGGAGACGAACCGCGGTGGGGCATTCACGTCGGTCACGTTGATGGTGAAGATCTGCTCGGTGCGGCAATCGGGCGTATCCGCCGAGACGATCACCTTGACCACGCGCGCACCGGCCGACATGTACGACGGCAGCCAGGTCAGCAGACCGGACGCGTTGATGCTCATGCCCGTGGGGGCGGTGCCGAGGCTATACGACAGGCTGCCGGAGCCCACCGTCGCCTGGACCTGGTACTGGTAGGGTGTGCCCTCGGTGGCGGTCAGCGGCGGGCTGGAGCTGATCACCGGCGGCTGGGCGCAGGCCAGGATGGTGAGCAGGTACGCCTGGGTGGTTTCGTGGCCGTGATCGTCACGGACGGCGATCTCGACGTCCTGCCCGCCGGTGGCGGTCGGCATCCAGCTCACCAGGCCGGTGCCGTCGATGCCCATGCCGGCCGGGCCCTGCAGCAGTTCATAGGCCAGCGGGTCGCCGTCGGGATCTTTCGATACCACTTGGTAGAGGTACGGCTCGTTGAGCATGCCCGTGCCGGGCGGAATCGAGGTGATCACCGGCGGGACGTTGGTGTCACCGACGAGGATGAGGTACGCCTGCGTGGCGGTGCCGCCGGGCAGCCCGTCGGTGACCACCACGGTGATCGGGTGGAGGCCGGCGTCCATCTGCCCCGGGCGCCAGTCGATCATGCCGCTGACCTGGCCGATGGTCATGCCGGCCGGAGGCGGTGTGCCGCCGGTGTCGATCAGTGCGAACCGCACGGGGTCGCCATCGTCATCCACAGCGGTGACCTGGTAGCGGTAGCGCTCGCCTTCACGTCCGGTGGTGACCGGCGTGGAGGTGATCCGCGGCGGGGCGTTGAACAGGTACGCCCGGGCGTCGAACAGAAAAGCTACGTTGAGCGGGTCGGAGAACTCGATCCATTTTTCCGCGGTGCTCTCGCCGGGATCCAGTGTCGGTCCGGAGAGCACGTCGTCGAAGCTGATGTAGGGCACCAGGGTGTTGGGATTGTCCGGGCTCGGCACTTCGCCGTCCGGATTCAGCAGCACGATGCTCGAAGGGTCGAAGGAGACGAAGGCCAGGGCGATCGGAGCCCGGATGGGCTGATCATGAGCGCTGACCAGCTTGAAGCGGGCCCGATGCACCTTGCGGATGGAGTCGTAGCTGCGCCGCCCCACGACCACGTCGATGCGCTCGCCGGCCGGGACGCGCGGTCCGGTCACCGGGGCGACCACCACGTCCAGCGTGGCCAGGGCCATGGAGCCATCCTCGTCCGTGACCCTGACCGCGACGCGGTAGGTGCCCTGCACGGGGTAGCTGTGCGTGCGCATGAGGCCGGTGTCGCCGGAGGGGGTGAAGGTGACGTTGTCGTAGTCCCAGTCCCATTCGACCGAGGCGATGTCGTCGCAGATGGGCGGAACCGTGGCGGTGAAGTCGCCTTCCTCGTCGATGGTCAGCAGGGCCGGACCGGCCAGTGTGACCGTGGGCTCACTGTCGCGGACGGTCACCTGGGCGTAGTCGGGATCGCTTTCGAGCAGGCCGTCGGAGACGATCAACCCGACGGTGAAGGAGCCGTCGGTGTCGGAGGAGAAGCTCGGCGCGACACCGGCGGCATCGCCGAAGTTGCCGTCGTTGTTGAGATCCCACATGAAGGTCAGCGGCTGGTTGTCCGGGTCGCTGGAACCGCTGCCGTCGAGGGCGATCGTCGCGCACTCGTTGACTTCATACGGGCCGCCGGCGTCGGCGATCGGCGCCTGGTTGCTGATCACGCGGACGGTGGTGAACTTGGGCAGGGAGGGCAGCGAGTCGAAGGTCGGCGCGTTGAGCACGCCGTTGTCCCACACACGCAGGCCGATGTTGTACTCGCCGTTGGTGCTATACGTCCAGGACACGTCGCAGGTCTCGCCCGGTGATGACACCGTGCAGACCGCGTCGGGGTTGTCGAAGTCGAAGCCGTTGGAGCCATCAAAATCCCACTCGTAGCGGGTGATGAAGTCGGTCGGGTCGATGTCGAACGACCCGCTGCCGTCGGGCGTGAACGGGAAGTTGGCCACCGCGGTGTAGGGCCCGCCGGGCACGGCGAAGGGCGCGTGCGGCGGCTCGGCGATGGTCACCCGGCGCGTGTCGGTGTCGGTCTGCGGCTCGGCCGCGTCGTCGGTGACGCGCAACCGGGCTTCGTAGGTGATCGGGTAAGTGATGCCCGGATCAAAGACGTAGGTGTGGCTGGTGACCGGGTTGGTTCCCACGTAGTCGTAAGTGCCGTCGCCGTCGAAGTCCCATTCGTAGAGCACGATCTGCCGCGTGGGATCGAGATGGAACGACTGCGAGCCGTCGAAGGGCAGTTCAAGGTCGAACGCCCAGACCACATCATCACCGGCGTTGGCCACCGGCGCCAGCGTGAACAGGGTGGGGTTCAGGATGATGATCTGCCAGGAGGTGGTCAGCACGCGCCCGAGATTCCAGGTCGGGTCGGTGTTCCAACCACCGTCGGCCTGATGGGCGTTGACAATCTTGCGGGCCAAACCGGTCGTGTCAGCGTGGTACCAGTCGAGACTGGTGGCGCCGAGGTTCACCACCGGGGTCGGTACCGCCAGGCGCATGGCCTTGGCGAAGGCGTACCAGGCGTAGACGTTGTTGCTGTCGCGCCATTCGTTCCAGCGCGTGGAGATATAGTCTTCCGCGCCGGTCCAGCGGGAATCCGTCTTGGGAACCCCGATCCAGGCGAGCTGCACCAGGCCGGAAGGCGTAGTCGCATACCACCCGCAGCAGAAGCTTCGGCCGGTGTAGCCATACCGTCCGTCGGTCAGCCGGCTCGCGTCCAGCCAGATGGCGTTCTGATCCTTGACCCAGCCGGGAGCCTCGAAGCCGAAGGCCCGCGCGCCCAAGTATCCGATGGCCGCCCACTGGGCCGCGGAGTTGTCCGCGTCGCTGTTCCAGCTGTAGCGCCAGCCACCCTAGTTTCCTCCGGCGTCATCCTGGCCCCAGGCGTACTGATCGAGCATATCCTGGAGGATGTCCCGATAGGTGCGCGCGATCACGCCGCTCGGGCCGGTCAGTGCCACCCGGTCGGGTGCGCCGCTGGATGCGATCGCGTCGATGACCATGCCGCCCTCGTAGATCTGGCGGTTTCCGGTCACGGTGAGCCCGATACCGTTGCCGTTGCTGTCCGGGTCACCGAAGGTCTGGCCGGCGATGGACTGCGTCGCCAGGCGGGTGAAGAGGTAGTCAAACCCGCGGCTGACCGTCTCCACGTAAGGATCCTGGAGCCCGTTTCCCTGCGGGCGGTGGCCATTGATGCAGAACGCCTGCAGCGAGGACGCCGTCGCCGACGTCGGCCAGCCGTTTTCGTAGGAGTTCCAGTTTCCGGCGGGCTGCTGGCTCTTATGCAGGAACCACAGTCCTTCGTCGATGGCGACATTGACCTCCGTGTCCAGGCTCTGGTCACTGACGATCACAAAGTAGTCGTCGCTCCAGGTTCCACCGACGGTATCCTCAATGGTGATGGTGGCCCGGAAGATGGCCCCGGTCGCGGCGTTGTAGGTGTGCATGGTTTCGATGACACGCTTGTCGGTTACCGCTCCGGTCTCGGGCGCGGAGCCGTCGCCGAAGGTCCACGTGTAGGTCAGCTCGCCGGCCGGCTGGGGGCCGAAATACACCGCCTTGAGCCGGATCGCCTTGCCACTCCAGGTGTCGTGGGGAATCTCGCCCCCGGAGAGCGGCTCGAACGCCCAGGGAACCGCCACGACCGCGTTGCGCACTTCGACGGTGGTGCTGGTGGCGGCGGCGCCGCCGCTGTGATCGGTGACCATCAGGCTCACCTGGTAGAGCCCCGGGTTGAGGTAGCTGTGGGCGACCTTTGCGCCCTGGCTCACCAGCGTGGTGCCGTCCCCGAAATCCCAGCGATACGCCAGTATG
>CAYVVX010000030.1:14503-15952 GCA_964455315.1 uncultured Planctomycetales bacterium
GTGGATCCGCTGGCGTCGAACTGCGTGGCCGTCCCGAAGGGCGTGATATACGGGCCGCCGGCGTCAGCGATGGGCGGCGCGCCTTCCGCCTCGAGTGGCGTGACGTCGGCATCCATCCGTCCGGCCGCGTCGGTGAGTGTCAATCCGACCACACCTTCGCCGGTGACCATGCACTGGATCTGGGGGCCATCGAAGGATTCCAGCGGCAGGAGCAGATCATCCATCATGTGGCCGCCGCTGTAGACCAGCAGACCGGGCAGGAAGAGATCGCTGCTGCCGTAGACCGAGTTGTAGAGGTTGGTCCAGCCTTCGGCCCCAGCCAGGCGGAAGTAGTACTGGGCCCCGTTGCCCGCGGCGACGTCGATTCTCACCTCGTAGGTGGTCCCGCCGGAATAGCTGCCCACGCCGCCGCGGTCCGAGCCGTCCTCGTAGATGCGCAGATTGCCGTTGTTGAAGTAGATGGCGTAGGCCATCGTCCCGGTGCCGAAGTCGATGTTGTGATGCTTCAAGCCCCACATGGTGTAGCCGCCGGAGGGCGTGATCCGCGCGCGGACGGTGAAGCCGGCCCCGCGGGCGAGCACCGACTTGCGGAACGCCCGCCCGCTGCCCCAACTGTTGCTCCCGCTGACGGTCAGCTTCTCATCCTGGACGGTGTTGAGGGTGTACCAGTTGGCGGCATCCAGTACCGTGCCGTCAAAGGTGTCCACGCCGAAACTGCCCGAGGGCGCCGCCCAGGTCCATCGCGGATCGGGGAACGATGGATCGATCCCGGAAGCGGAGCCGTCGAGGGTGATCGGGCCCCACAGCCCGATCTCGTACAGGTCGCCTGCCGTCAACACGTACGGGCCGCCGGCATGGGCGACCGGTGCCGGCCCGCCCAGGATCAGGCTCGCGGTGTCGTTGCTCGAGCGTGCCGCGCCATCCGTCACGGTCAGGTCGGCGGAGCCTTCCGCCGCGAAACGACGGGTGAGCACCGCGCCGGTGGCCGTGCTGATCGGCACTCTCACGTCGTCCACCTGGTGGTTGCCGCTGTAGGTGTTCATTGCCGCGACGAGGTATTCCGTCGTGCCGGTGTCCGTCTCGAAAACAGCCGCCGGCCACGCCGTGGTCCCGGCCAGGCGGACGAAGTAGCGCGCACCACCCGCCGGCTTGGTCTCGATCCGAACGTCGAACGCGGTCCCCGCCGAGTAGCCGCCCACCGTGTACCGGTTGGCGCCGTCCTCGGTTACCCGCAGATTGCCGTTATCGAAGTAGAAGGAGTGGGCCGGCGTTCCCGAGCCGAATTCCGGCAGGTGCGACTTCAGCCCCCAGCCGCCTTGCTGGCGCACAGCGGGCTTCGGCGGCGGACGACGAAACGGCGTGACGTTATCAGAGGGCATGCTCGTGTTTACGGTGATGCGGGCGGATCAAGCAAGGTGCGCGGGCGCAAACTGGTGGACGCTGTGTTGG
>CAYVVX010000031.1:0-15905 GCA_964455315.1 uncultured Planctomycetales bacterium
TCCCGCGGTGGATAATCTTTGCGAGGCGCGAAGATTCTGATCGATAGCAGTACAGAGAGGGCCTTTGGAGATTCGAAGAAGTATGTGATGCTGACAGAAAGCTGGCACCTTCGCTGTCAGGTCAGCCGTGAACCTGTCAACCAATCATGGCTCGGGGATTCTTTGCGGCCTTGGCGTCTCTGCGGTTTATCACTTTATTTGTATTCCTTTGCGATCTCGGTGCCTCTGTGGTTCACTCCCCCACCGGTGCCGCGAAGAACTTGAACAGCTCCAGCGTCTCCCCGCCGACGCGCTGCACCTCGACGCCCTTCCGCGCCGCCTCGGCGGTCACGAAGAACTCGTCGCCCCCGGCGACCTTGTGCGGCCCGAACTTGCCCTTGCCCTTCCATACCAGCACCGCGTAGCAGTCTTTTTCGATCGTGGTCAGCGCTCCATCCAGGCGCAGCCGCTTGCCGCTGAACTTGGCGCAGATGTCCGGCGGGTAGATCCAGTCTTCCTTTGCCCCGCGCGGCTGCTTCTTCGCCGCCGGCCGGGGCACCAGCCGGTACCGCTCCAGGATGTCCTTCTGCGACGACGCCTTGAAGTCCACGAACTTGAGCGCCTCGTCCAGCGAGCCGAACCCCGGGTGCATCTGCTCCGGCGAGAACCTGGCCCGCTCCATGTGATCCTCCAGCAGCGTGTACACGTCCGACGGCTGCTGGATCTCCAGGGTCAGGGCCGACCCGGGCCGATGCACCACGCCGGCCGGCACGAAGAACCCCTCGTCGAACCGCTGCAGGAACACCGGTGACAGTTCCAGGGTTCGCTCGCTCCCCGCGGCGATGGCGGCCCGCAGTTCCTTCGGGCCGGTGCCCGGGCGAAGCCCCACGTGGGTGTACGGGCAGCGCCCCTTGGGCTTGTCCAGGAAGTAGTACGCCTCGTCCTTGCCGAACCGGTGCCCGGCAAACTGCTTCGGGTTCCGGCTGACCGCCTTGTCGTCGGCGTGAAAGTGAAAAACGATCGGGGTGTGGCCGTCGAGGATCTTGATCAGCACGCGGAACTCGCCGGGCTGGGCCTTGGCCCGCTTCGCCCCCAGCATCCGTTCCGGCGCCGCCAGCAGCGCGTCCCGGAGCGTCGCCTTGCCCGCCGCGAGCTGGCTGAGCCCCTCGTCGGCCATCGGGTGCAGGTTGATCGCCACGGTCGTGCTGGCGATCCAGCGCTCCGGCTTCCACAGCCCGTCCCGGGGATTGAAGGTTCCCCCCGGCTCGCCGCCGGACATCCGCCCGCCGTCCATGTAGAACCGCCGGACATGGGTCGGCTTGAGCTTGAGAATGCCCTGCTGCCTGTCGAGAACCCGCTCGATCTCTCGCGCCGCGACGCTCATGGTGAAAGTCTCCTGTTGTGCTTGCGGTTTCCGCGTGCTCGCCGGGCGTCCGGCGCCCGGGCCGGAGGCGTGGCGTGACCGTCTCACCTGTCGGCCAACGCTTCCCTTGCGGAAACCACCGGGCTGGAGCCGCGGGCGAAGTGTATTCGCCCCCGCGAGCCGCGGCAAACGGGGAAAGCGCCTCTTGAAAACGAACCGTCCCCGTGGTTCAATACCACTAAGGTCCATCACCAGGGGCACCACGCACAGGAGGCAGTCATGTCGGCACGCAGGATGCGTTCGGGGCTGGTTCCGGGGCTCATCATCTGTTCCATCATCGCCGGATCAGGATGCCAGCAGGCTGAGCCCGAGTACGTGGGGGAACAGCGGGCCAATCAGACCGAGGAAGAAGCCTTCCATCGAATGGCGACGGCCGGCCTGGAGCCGGGCGCGTCCCAATACGCTCACGAATTGACTCCCGGCGACGAGCAGCAGGCCCAACCCGCCGCATCCCGGCGCATCCTGGTCTACAACGCCGCTCTGCAGCTCGCCGTCGCCCGCGTCGAGCCGAGCGTGACCACGGTCAAGGCCCTGGCCGAGGAACTCGGCGGCTACATGGAGCGCATGGACGGCAACAGCATCACCATCCGCATTCCCGCCGCGGAGTTTTTTCCCACCGTCGCCCGGCTGGAGCAGATGGGCACCGTGATCCGCAAGAACATCAACACCCTGGACGTCACCGACGAATACGTCGACCTGGAACTGCGGCTCAAGAACGCCCAGGCCACGCTCAGGCGCCTCGAAGAGATCCTGGCCGACGCGGACAGCGTCCCCGACGTGCTGGCGGTCGAGAAGGAGGTCGCCCGTGTCCGCGAGGAAATGAAGGAGGGGGCGGGATGATGGATACCGGTCCTGACCAGGTTCTCATCGGTGCCGATCCGGCCGCCGCTGCGGCGCTGGCCGCCGAGCGCGTCGTCGCCGCGCTGGGCGGACGCGAGCGCGGCGCGGTCGCGCTGGCCGGAGGCCGGACGCCCGCCGCGCTGTACCGCCTGCTGACCGTCCCGCCTCATCGCGGCGCCGTCGATTGGCGCGCGTTGGACTGGTTCTGGGGCGACGAGCGCTGCGTCCCGCCGGATCATGCCGACAGCAACTATCGCATGGCGGCCGAGACTCTGCTCGCGCCGCTGGACATCCCCCCCGGGCGCATCCATCGCATGCCCGCGGACGCGCGGGATCTCGATGCCGCCGCCGGAGAGCATGAGGCCGAGATCCGCCGCGTTGTCGCCCCCGACGCCGTCGGCATCCCCGCCTTCGACCTGGTCCTGCTCGGCATCGGGCCCGACGGGCATACCGCCAGTCTCTTCCCCGGCTCCACCGGCCTCGACGAAGGCGATCGCCTGGTCGTCGCCCATCACGCACCCGGCCCCGACGCCTGGCGCATGACCATGACCTTTCCCCTGCTGAATGCAGCGAAACAGGTACTCTTCCTGGTCACCGGCGAGGACAAGGCGCCCGCCCTGCAAGGCATTCTGCGCCGCCATGATGTCTCCCTCCCCGCCGCCCGGCTGAAACCGACGCACGGTCGGATCACCTGGATCCTCGACGGCCCGGCCGCACGCCTTGTACAACCCGCCGACCGACCCTAAAATCGCCGTTTCGACCCGGGCAGTTGATCTTGATCCCCAAGTCCACGGCCTGGTGGCCGCGACACAGGACAAGCTACAGGAGCGGCGAACCATGAAACTCAGCCAGCGCGTGCAGCAGCTCGAGGAATCGGCAACCCTGGCGGTCGGTGCCAAGGCCGCCGCGATGAAGAAGGAAGGGATCGACGTGGTCGGCTTCGGCGCCGGCGAGCCCGACTTTCCCACGCCTGAGAACATCCGCAACGCCTGCAAGGCCGCGCTGGACGCCGGGCACACCCGGTACGCCGCCCCCACCCACGGCATTGTGGCCGCCCGCGAGGCGGCCTGCTCGAAGCTCAAGCGCGAGAACGGGCTGGAGTACAAACCCTCCCAGGTGATGATCACCGTCGGCGGCAAGGAGGCTCTCTACCTGGCCAGCATGTGCCTGCTCGAGGAGGGCGACGAGGCCATCCTCCCGGCCCCCTACTGGGTCAGCTATCCCGAGCAGATCAAGCTCTGCGGAGCCAAGTCGGTGATCGTCAAGGGCGAGGAGTCCAACGGCTTCCGCCTCACCGCGAAGCAGATCGAAGCCGCGATCACGCCCAGGACCCGCGTCCTGATCTTCAACTCACCGAGCAATCCCGGCGGGTTCACCTACAGTCCCGAGGAGGTCAAGGCCATCGCTGACGTGGTCGCCAAACACGACCTGATGGTGTTCAGCGACGAGATGTACGACCGGCTGATCTACGGCGACCAGCGCTTCGTGAGCTTCGCGGCCACGCGACCGGACATGATGGCCAAGACGCTGACCTTCAACGCCGCGTCCAAGACCTACGCCATGACCGGCTGGCGGGTTGGCTACGTCGCGGGCCCTGAGCCGATCATCAAGGCCATGGCCAAGCTGCAGAGCCAGACCACCAGCGGCACGGCCACCTTCGGGCATCATGCCCTGATCGAAGCACTGAACGGCGATCAGAGCGCGGTCGAGACCATGCGCAAGGAATTCGAGCGCCGGGCCGAATACATGCACCAGCGGCTCAACGCCATCAAGGGCATCAAGTGTGTCAAGCCCACCGGCGCGTTCTATGCCTTCCCCAACGTCTCGGGCGCCTTCAAGGCCCTCGGCGTCGGCGGCTCGCTCGATTTCGCCGCCAGGGTGCTGGAGCAGGTCCACGTCGCCGTGGTCCCCGGTGTGGCCTTCGGCTGCGACGAAAACGTCCGACTGTCTTTCGCCACCAGCATGGAGCAGATCGGCAAGGGGCTGGACCGCCTCGAAAAACTTCTCGGCAAAGCCTGAACCGATCCGCGCACCCGCTGCGACATCTACAAGACCGTCACGGGCCCACGCAGCGGCCGGCACCGTGCCGGCGGTTTTGTGCACGACGCCCAACGGCACTGGCCCATTTCCATGCGCATGCAAAAAGGCCTTCCGGGTCTCATTCTCCCGAATGGCCTGGGAAGTGCTTTTCCTGCGGTGTGCGGAGAGATTCACGCCGGATGCATCGAGTGGGTCAAGGCCCCGCCGGTCAGGTCAACGCCAGCAGTTCCTCCGGTTCCGGCGCCGGCTCGCTCACATCGGCGAGATGCTCAGCCAGTTCGCGGAACCGGTCCTCCAGGTCCACGAAGGCGTCCACCACGTGGGGATCGAAGTGCGTTCCCCGGCCCTGCACAATGATGCCCGCGGCCTCGTCGTGACTCATGGCCGGTTTGTAGACCCGCCGGGAGGTCAGGGCGTCATAGACGTCGGCCAGGGCCAGGATCCTCGCCGCCAGCGGGATGCTTTCGCCGGCCCGGCCGTGCGGATAGCCGCTGCCGTCGAATTTCTCGTGGTGGTTGTAGGCGATCTCCATGCCCATCCGCAGGAAGCTGCCCACCTTTCCGACTTCGACCAGCGACCGGATGGTGTCCCCGCCGATCAATGTGTGCCGCTTCATGATTTCAAACTCATCAGCAGTGAGTCTACCGGGCTTGAGCAGGATGCGGTCGGGGACACCTACCTTGCCAATGTCATGCAGCGGTGAGGACCGGCGGATGTTCTCGATGAAAACAGGCGTGATCACGTCGGCGTGTTTCCCTGCCGCACCCATGCGCCTGGCCAGCATGCAGCAGTATTCCTGCACCCGCTCAAGATGAGCGCCGGTTTCAGGATCGCGGTGCTCGGCCAGTTTGGCCAGGGCCATGATGATCGCATCGCGGGCCCGATTGCGCTCGTCGCGGCGCTGCTGGTTGGCCAGCGCGGTGCCGGTCGCCTCGGCCAGGGCCCTCAAGCCGGCCAGTTGCTCCATGCCGTAGGAACAGCCTTCGCCGGGCCGGGCAACGCAGACCACCCCCACGCGTCCCTCCGGCTCCAGCAGCAGCGTCGCGGTGATCGGCAACGTCTCCGCACTGACCAGGTTCCCGGGGAGGTTCATGGCCATCGCTTCTTCGATCTCGGCCAGCAGCAGGTTCTCCCCGCTCTCGAACACCTGTTCGGCCACCGCTTCCAGCAGGTCAGTCAATGCCGGGGATGGCTCCTGTTCGGTTGCGAATCGAGCGGCCTCACGCAGCGATCCGCCGGACCGATCCGGCAGGAACAGCAACACCAGCCTGCTGTCCAACAGCTTTGCCGTTGTCTGGACCAGCAGTCGACCGATCTCTCCGCCGGAATCAAGGCCGTTCAGTTCAGCCACAAACTCGTGCAGCCGCTGGATACTCGCGGTGCGCTCCTGAACGCGTTGTTCGAGCTCCTGGTTGAAGCGCTGCAATTCCTGGTTGGCCGCGGTCAACTCCGCCTTGAGAATCTTCTCGGAAGCGATCAGTCGATGCTGTTCAAGGGCATCGTTCAGCGTCTGGCGGAGCAGATCGCGCGGACAGGGCTTGCTCAGAAACCTGAAGATGCGCCCCTCGTGCAGCGCGTGGACCGCCACGTCCCGCTCGGCGTTGCCCGTGAGCATCGCGGTGACCGTCTCCGGATGTCGTTCGGTGACGGTACGAAGGAACTCGACCCCGTTCATTCCCGGCATGTTGAAGTCGGAGACAACCACCGCGAAAGGAGGCTGCACGGCCAGCTTTTCAAGTCCTTCCCTCCCTCCGACGGCGGTTTCAACCTCGAATTCCCGGCGCAGGTCGCGTTTCAAGCCGGCCAGCAGCAGCGGTTCGTCGTCGACCAGGAGGATTCTTCGGCTTACCTGCATGCAACTCACCTTGTGTCCTCAATCCCGCAATTCCGCGAGCTTCCGTCGCCCGTTCGGAATGAACGCGATGCCCTATGCAACCACCGCAGACTCACTTGCAGGCTTTCCTGTCGTCGTTGACCAGTGCTTCCGCAAATGACCGCCACCTGGGCAGCTTGTCATCCATTCCGAGGCCGGCAAGATAGCCTTCATCCAGCGTGGTCGACCAGAACGTCGCTGGTTTACCGGTTGCGGCGCTCCGTGCCGCCTGAACCAGCGCGTCCGCGGCGTGAACCACCGTCACCGCGCACAAGCCGCTGTAGGGAAGCTCCGCGGGGCGATGGTGAAGCATGACCGCCTCGACGATTCTCGGCGGCAGCCCCCAGAGCCCGAGCAGATAGGCGCCGATTTCCGCATGCGTGGCCCCCAGGGTACGGCGCTCGACTTCCTCGATCGGCTCCTGCTTCGCCTCGGCGTCCTCGATGATGGCCCGATACTCCTCGCTGCGCTGGGAGATCATCAACAGCATGCCGACATCGTGCAGCAGCCCCGCGGTGAAGGCCTGATCCAGGCGATCCTCGCCCTGCAACTCGGAAGCGCTGATCTGGCGGGATAGTTCGCCGATCGGACTGGCATCGTTCCACACCGCCTCGGCCAGGGCCCGATCCTTCGGATGGGTCGGCCTGAGCTGGGAGAAGACCCCTTCCGACAGGACCAGCCCCTTGACCCGCTGCTGGCCCAGGAGGGTCACGCTCTGATCGATGCTGGAGATCCGCCGGCCGATGCCGAAAAACGAGGAGTTCACCAACTGCAGCAGCTTCGCCGAGAGGGCCATGTCCCGGCTGATCACGGCCGCGATCTTGCGGGCATCACCGGTGTCCGACTCGGCGATGCGGGTGATTTCCAGGTAGGTACCCGGCAGGCTGGGCAGCCGGTCACAGGCCGCCACCAGGGCCTTGATCCGCTCGTTGCCGACCGTCTGCTGGGTTGCGCAGGCCCGCGCGACGGCCGCCCGCAGCGTTTCGGCGTCGGTGGGCTTGGACAGGAACTGATGGGCCAGCTTGGCGGCCCGGCGGGTAACGGCCTCGTCGGCGTGCCCCGACAGGACGATGCGGGCGACCTGCGGATGATGTTCCACGACCCGCTCGAGAAGATCAGCGCCGCCCATCTCCGGCATCTGCATGTCGGTCACGATGATGTCGAACGGCGCGGTGCCCATCAGGGCGAGGGCTTCATCGCCGCTCCCGCAGAACACCATCTCCCATTCGTCGCGCTGGCGGCGCAGCATGCGCCGCAGGCCGTCGATGATGTTGGGCTCATCATCCACGAACAGGATGCGCTTCATGGCTGTCGCCGCTTCGCCCATGCCGCCGATAACTCCCTGCCCTGACAGCGCACGACCCCGGGTGGGCCGCTGACACTGTCTCCCTATCCTCTATCGGCGTGCGGGCTCGCGGGATGATTTAGCAGTGAAGCGGTCCCCACCGTCGGCGGCCGGCCGGGGCGCGCGATTTCACGCCGATGTCGCAGGTGTGAGGCGCGGATGTCGCCTGATGCGCGATTCGCATCGACTCAGTGGGGAATACCCAGCTGGTGCATCCGCCGGTGAATCGCTTCACGGGCCTGGTGAAACGGTTCTTCGAGAAATGCCTGATGATCGGTGTGGCTGTGCTGATACGTGGTCAGTTCCGGATCACGCCGCGGGGCCAGGGTCCGGATATAGGTGAGCCCGCCCTCCACCAGGGTGAGCATGTACTGGGCGTCTTCCATGCTGAAAGGGGCGTACTCTCCGCCCACCGCCACATAGATCGGCGACGTGTGGGCCATGACGCCGCGCTTCCACTCGTCGTGATGCGGCAGTGCCTGATAACCCGGCCCCGCGCAGCGCGCCGCCAGCCAGCAGTGTCCGTCAACCCGCAGCGAGGCCCTCAGCCTCAGGCGCCGGGCGCCCTTCGCTTCGTCCGTCGACGCCACCACCCGCCCCTGCTGCACGATCTGCAGCGTGTGGATCGGCAGGATCGACTCGGCGCCGGCCTCGATCTCCAGCGTGCCGCCGCTGCCGGGCAGCTCGATGGTGCTGCCGATCGGCCGGCCTTCCACGCTCAGCCGGATCATCGGCCCGCCTGAGTGGAAGGTGTTGCCGGAACGCAGCGCCCTGCACCAGGTCTCATAGGTGAACGGCTCGTCCGCGGGGATGTGGCAGTAGGTCCGATACATGCCCACCGGCACCTCGGCGCTCATCTTGTCCGTTCCGCCCACCAGCGGCAGCCGGTAGCCACAGTTCAGAAAGCGGTAGTACTCCTTGTGGAAGTACTCGCTGTGGGCCAGCATCTCCACCGCGTCGGCCCGGCCGGTGGCGATGAGGACGGCCGGCTCGCAATTGGGCACCGGCACATGCGGTATGACCACCGTTCCGCCCTGGGCGTGGCAGGCGTCGGCCCAAGCCGACATGGTCGTGTCCAGCCCGCCGCCAAGTTCGCCCTCGGACGGTCCGCCGGTGCACCAGGGCATGACCGGCTCCCTGAGGCCCAGCAGGGTCAGGTGCCCCAGCATGTGCTGGCGGTTCTCCTGGGTGGCGTAGACGATGTTCCGGCCATCCGGGGACACGCTCGGCGCGCCGATGAATTCCTCCGTGCTGGTGAACAGCCCGCCCCACTGGGACAGGAGCAGGTTGACGACGTTGAGGCCCTCGGCCTGGCTTTCCAGGTGGCTGCCCTGGGTGGAGAGGAAGTGGACGTGGGTGTCGCCGCTGAAGTAGCGTTCGCGGTTCATGTCCGTCCAGCGCTTCAGGCGCAGGGTGAGCTCGCGCTGACCCGGGGCGATGGTCAGCCGCTCGCGGATGGGCTCGTACTCATAGCCGCGGGCGACGTCGACGATCACCTCGCCGCGCGGCAACCAGCCCTGGCATTTGCCGTCGATGTACGCGTAAGTGATCTGCCCCAGGCGCACGTCGCCGCCCACGTCATGGTGCCACGTGCCGATGTTGCTGTTGACGTGAGGGTGATGCCCATGCGGCTGGTACGGCACCCCGGCGGGCGTTCGGAAATGAATCCGGCACGGAACGGGTTTACCGGTTTCGTCGTCCAGCACCGTGGTGTGGACCCAGTTCTTGCCACCTTCCAGCAGCTCGACGCGGGCCGCCCCGGCCGCCGCCCTGCCCTTCCTCCGCAGTGTGCCCCAGTTGAACCGCCCGACCGGCCTGCCCCCCTGCCGGACGGTCACGGTCGCGGAGGGCGTGCCCATGACCTCGCAATAGGCGTTGCTCCAGAGTTTGTTCTGGGCTTCGCCCCAGCCCTTGAAGCCGTCGGTGAGGAAAGCGTCGGCGTCCTTCTCCGGCAGTGGATAGACGTAGGTGGCGTAACCTCGATCGACATCCACCTCGATCGGCTGCGGCGCAGGCTGCTGCTTTGCGGAACGCTTCTTCGCCGCCGGTTTCTGCGCGACGGTGATGCGCACCGGTGTGGCCGCGTCGCGGTTGAAGGGGAACTCGTCCACGTGCCCGGTGGTGATGCCGGCGATGATGAACGTCGCCCCCCTGCCGATGAGAGTCAATGATTCGATCCGCCGCTTCGGATCGGGATTGGTCCACGCCCACAGGTAGTAGCCCTGCGGCCAGCCCTGGTCCGTTTCGGTCTGGCGGCGGCCCGCGTCCTCCCAACGGCCGGTGTCGCGGCTGAACTGTACGTCCTTCTGATCGGGCAGCGAGCAGAAGGGATAGTGGCCCCAGCCCAGAGGCATCCAGCCCACCTCGAACCGCTCGCGGATGCGCACGCGATGCTCCTGGCCGCCGGCCAACTGGATCACGTACTCGGCGACGGTGCGGCCGACGGCTTCGCCGCTGAGCGCGTCCGCTTCCAGCAAGGCGTGGGCAATGACCAGGTTGTGAGCGGTGCGGCGGATGGGGATGACGATTTGGTCGGGATGTTCACTCGCGGAAGCGGCGGAAGCTTTCGGTTTGGACGTGCGCTTGCGCGCTTTTGGTTTCACCCGCGGACCGACGCCGACGAACACGTTCCGTCCATGCGGTGAGCCGATGACAAAGGGCAGGCCCTGGAAGGCCTGTTTCCCGAGCGGCGGCACGCGCTCGCCGTAGACTTCGATGCCGCAGTTGCAGAGCTTGCCAAGGGGAATTGGCCGGTAGTCGGGCATGGGCGTGCACCTCGCCGTAAGTCGAGCGGCGCGGCTCATGAGAACGGGCATGAGCCATCGCAATCAGCGGCGAAGATACGCGCCGGCGGGGGTGAGAGCAACGTGCCTCAGGCCGGAAGTGCTCGAAGACCGCGAAGACGCTGCCAGCGCAGGCGCAGTTTTCTCAGCCTATGAGAGGAGCAGTAGTCCATCAGGCGAAGCCACCCGCCAAACGCGATCATGGCGATGGCGAACCACAGTGTGGATGCTGACACCGGCCCCTCGCCAATCGCGAGCATCCCCGCGCCCAAGAATCCACCGATAAGAACGATTCGGAACAGGCGGTGCATCTGGTGGAGTTGCGCGTTCCTGCGCCGCCTGTAAAGCTCCGGCAGATGATACCGCTCCGCACAGTCGACCAGTTGGGACAGTTCGACGCTGCCGGCGGGCAGCCGCAGGTGGGAACCATCCGCAAAATGAAGCTCGTTCACCAATACCCCCTGGCGTTCCACATGCGTCAGATCGCGCCACAGCCACTGCCCCTGTGGATGTCCTTCAATGCGAAGCGCCTGGGAGTCGGCCCTGGTTCTGCCGTAAATGCGACCACGGCAGACAATGCTCAGTGCACGGTAGTAAGGTATCGCCATCAGGAGCATTCCAAACAACACCAGGAAGCTCAGAATCAGGTAATTGGCAAGCACCCCCTCCGACTGAAACTCGGGAAACAATTGCATCATCCGATTCAACCACCAACCAGCCACGCCAGCGCAAAACGTCAGAGCGCTGACAGAGATCGTCGCGCCAGCAAGCCGTTCCCCCCTGCGTTTTCCGATTTCCATATCCACCCGCAGGTCGCCGCCCAGCCAGCGCCGCCAAAGTGACCGCTTGTAGGACCGCTGGGCGATATAGCGATGCCGCGATTTCTGAAGATTGAGGACGAGTGGACGACCATTGATCGACGCGAGCTCCCCGTGTTCATTGAGTACGTGACAGGAGAACACGTGGGTGTTGACTCCGCGGGGGCGCAATCGCTCCCACGGGTGAAGCTTCTCCGGCTCGTGCCCCCGGGCGGGCACGAGCAACCCCTGGAGTCGCGGTACGGCGGGAATGAATCTGGGCCACGGCATCGGTGCATCCCTGCGAAGCATCCCCGATCAAGCGAATGCCACAATACTACCTCATTGGCACCTCCGCGATGATAAAACCGCAGCCTGTTTGGAATCAGCGCCCCACGCCGCACGCTGCTGCTGCGGACACCGCTGAGCGCGGGCATGCGCAGGGAGAAGGCCCGCCAATTCGTTCCGACGGGCCTGGCTGATCAACTCTGGTGATGGAGGACGGAGGGTTTCGTGAAGCCGCCGGAGCGCTACTCCTTCTTCTCCCCGTCCTTCTTCTTCTCGATGGGCCGGAGCTTGAACATGCGGAACGCCAGGGAGCCGTGATCGCCCTGCAGCATGATCGGCCCGGGCTTGTCCTCGTCGCGGTCCAGTTCGCCGCCGGTCGGGCGGTTCGCCCCCACGCCGTCGATGACGTGCGTGCCGTTGAGCCACACGTCCACCTTGCGGCCGACGATCTTCGCATAGACGCTCTGCCACTCGCCGGCCTTCCTGCTCACGTGCCTGGCCGGCGGCGAGATGCTGTACAAAGCCCCGTTCGAGCCCTTGTCCAGATCGCGACCCACGTCGTCGAGGATCTGGATCTCGTACCGGCCGCGGAAATACATGCCGCTGTTGCCGTGAGCCTCCACCTTGTACTCGTAGTAGACCTCGCAGTCGTCGAACTTCTTCTCGCTGACCAGGTCGACCCCGTGCTGCTCGTGTGTCGACTTGTTCACCAGCACGCCGTCGGCGACCTTCCAGGACATCTCCCGGTCGTGCCCGGGCCGCTTCTTCCAGCCGTCGAGGTTTTTTCCGTTAAACAGGTCGACCCAGCCCTGGCCCTGGGGAGCATGCTCCTTGTCCAGGTACTTCGGCTGCTCGTCCTTCTCCTTGGGGGCCGCATCCTCCGCCGCGTGGGTGGAGAGCGTCCAGAACAGGACAGCCAGCAGGGCCAATGATCGCGCGAGTTGCTTCATCATGACAATGCTCCCTGGGGCAAACCGCGGGGCTTGCCATACGTGCGGCAACAGGTTGCCGCACTCCTGGCCAAGACCACATCCCGTTCGCGACTTCACACCTGCGGCAGTTCGTAACCCTTGCGGTATTCGCGGGTCAACAGCCTGGCGGCTTCCTGGTCCTCGTGCGTCATGCCGCGATCGCTGTAGAGCGTTTCGCTTTCGGCGTTCCAGAACACCTGCCTGCCGGCCTTGAGCGACACGTTGGCCAGGTGGCAGGCCACCACCGTGTTGTAGTGCTTCTCGATGGAGGCAATGGGCGACTTCCCGCTGACCACGCAATCCAGGAAGTTCTCCACGTGCTTGAGGTGGGCGACCTGGTCGGCCCCCGGCGCTTCCGTCTTGAACCCCTCGGTGCGGTTGCCGGCGCCGGGATTGTTCCAGTCCTTGTCATCCGGCTCCACCGACCAGCGTCCGCGGGTCAGGTGCAGCTTGCCGTTGGTGCCGTGGAAGACCATGCCGTAGCCGTCCGCGTTCCACGGGCGTCCGCTGGCCTTGCGCATGGTGTAGAGGTGCACGAACCCCTTGGGCGCCAGGTCCACGGGCCCGAAATCGTAGCTGGTCAGCATGGTGTCCGGCGTGGTGCGATCGTCCTCCAGGACGAACTTGCCGCCGCTGGTCGATACCGCGTCCGCGTGGGTCGCGTTCATTGACCACATGATGATGTCCTGCAGGTGCACGTTCCAGTCACCCACCATGCCCGACGCGTAGTCAAAGAACCACCGCCAGGTGTTGTGAAACCGGTGCCGGTTGAACCCGGGTTGCAGCGCCGCCGCCCCCTGCCACATGTCGTAATCGACGCCGGCGGGCACGGGCTCGATCTTCGGCTCGCCCAGCCCCTTCGGCGCGTCGTTCCCGTAGGTGTACGTTTCGGTCATGCTGATGGTGCCCAGCTTGCCGGCCTGGATGTACTCGCGGGCCTTCTGGACGTGGTCCATGCTCCGCTGGTGCGTCCCCACCTGCACCACCCGCTTGTACTTTTTGGCCGCGTCGACCATGGCCCGGCCTTCGCGGATGTTGTGGCAGCAGGGCTTCTCGCAGTACACGTGCTTGCCCGCCGCCACGGCCGCCATCATCGGCGCGGCGTGCCAGTGGTCCGGGGTCGCCACGATGACCACGTCCAGGTCCTTCATGTCCAGGACTTCCTTGCAGTTCCTGGTCTGCTTCGGGGTGGTGCCCAGTTTCTTGGTGACATCCGCGGCGGCGCCCGCCGCCTGGCTGTCATCCACGTCGCACACCGCGACAATGTCGCACTTCCTGGTGTCCATGAAGTTGCCGAGCTTGTAGCGGCCCATCCCGCCGCAACCGATCAGGGCGACGTTGAACCGGTTGTTGGGCGCCGCCTGGGCGCTGACGTCTCGAACCAGACCGGACAGGCTCAGCCCGGCCGCCACGCCGGCCGCGGTACGCCCCCCGGTGCCGAGCAACTCGCGCCGACTCAATTCCTTCTTCATTGGGCAAATCTCCTGAGGAATCCCATCTTCCTGGTGCGTCCCGATGCGGGGGCCGCTCACGTTGCGAGGCGTATGTACTAACCGCAATCCGCCGGACCTACAAGACGTCCTACACCGAGTCGGAGGCCTGCAGACTGCGCGGCGCGGGCAAGCTCCGAGGGGGGCGCTCCCCATTTGCGGTCACGGACACGCCGGCCAGATCGCCGCGGCATTCGGGGGCTGTGGCCGACGCCTCAGCAGACTCCTGGGTGTCGCCGGAGGTTAGATCAGACCGTCGGCGGCCCAATACTCGGTCCTGGGTGATCGAATTGCAGTGTAACGCGATTTCTTGGTAAAGATTTTACTTGATGCCGGGCAGAAGCCGTACTATATTATTGAGTCTTACCTCAAGAGAGTGCCGATCTATGCGGCTATTGGGGTGATCGCTTCCCGCGTTCAGGCCGGTTCCGCCCGGTGATGGCACCGGACTCGCTGACCTTCAAGCGGGACGCATGACAATGGAGTGTGAGGTGCTGTCATGAAGATGGCCGCAGGGAAGAGCGACGGCCTCCGGCAGCAGTGATCGCCCGCTGAATCAATCGGCGGCCGGTCCTGGCTGCCGACCCGGGATCTCCCTTAACACGACGTGAACGACCCCAACGCTCCGGCGGAGCGTCGTACCGGGCATCCGGTCCAACGAATCCACCGCGAGTGCAATGTTAGAGTTATCCGAACGGCATCCGCACAACGTCACGGCGGTGCCACCGGTAGAAGTGATAAGGACGTTTAGCAGGTAGCAGCAAGCCATGTCCAATCTCGGCGACGTCAGAAACATCGGTATCTCCGCTCACATCGACTCGGGTAAGACCACCCTGACCGAGCGGATACTCTTCTACAGCGGCCGCATCCACAAGATGGGTGAGGTGAAGGGCGGCGACGTCGGCGCGACCATGGATCACATGGAGCTGGAGAAGGAGCGCGGCATCACCATCACTTCCGCGGCGACCACCGTCGCCTGGAAGGGTAAGAAGGTGAACATCATCGACACTCCCGGCCACGTCGACTTCACCATCGAGGTCGAACGCTCCCTGCGCGTGCTCGACGGAGCCGTGCTGGTGCTGTGTGCCGTCGGCGGCGTCCAGTCCCAGTCGCTGACCGTCGACCGCCAGATGAAACGTTACAACGTCCCCCGCCTGGCGTTCATCAACAAGTGCGACCGCACCGGCGCCGACCCCGCCCGGGTCATCAACGAGATCGAGACCAAGCTCGGCCACGTGACCGTGCCCCTGCAGATCCCCATCGGGCTGGAGGGCAACCATGACGGCGTCGTCGACCTGGTGGGCATGAAGGCGTATTACTTCGAGGGCCCCAAGGGCGAGACCATCCGCGAGGCCGCCATCCCCGAGGAGCTTCTCGACGCCGCCGACCGCGCCCGCCGGGGCATGCTGGACACCCTGTCGCTGTACAGCGACGAGCTGATGGAGGCCATGCTGGAGGAGCGCGAGATCGCTCCCGACCTCCTGCACAAGGTCATCC
Organism: uncultured Planctomycetales bacterium; assembly: GCA_964455315.1. Lineage (GTDB taxonomy): Bacteria > Planctomycetota > Phycisphaerae > UBA1845 > PWPN01 > CAYVVX01. The sequence goes on from CAYVVX010000031.1 coordinate 15,327, forward strand.
GCGAGCAGACCATCGCCCGGGAGATCACCCCGGTGCTGATGGGCTCCGCGTTCAAGAACCGCGGCGTGCAGCTTCTGCTCGACGCCGTCGCGCTCTACCTGCCCAGCCCGCTGGATCGGATGGCCTACGCCCGCGACAACGAGAACGAGGGGGCTGAAATCGCCCTCAGCGCGGACCCCGACGGGCCGACCGTGGTGATGGCCTTCAAGATCGTCGACGAGAGCTTCGGGCAGCTCACCTTCACCCGCGTCTACCAGGGTAAGATCGAAAAGGGCGGCACTTACTACAACAGCCGGGCCCAGAAGAAGCAGAGGGTCAGCCGCATTCTGCGCATGCACGCCAACGATCGCGAGGACATCGACAGGGCCGATGCCGGGGACATCGTTGCCCTGATCGGCGTGGAGTGCAACTCAGGCGACACGATCTGCGGTATGGAGCACAACTACTCGCTCGAAGCCATCCACGTCGCCGAGCCGGTCATCTCCCTGGCCATCGCCCCGGTCAAGACCAGCGATCGCGACAAGCTCAGCAAGGCCCTCAACCGCTTCTGCAAGGAAGACCCCACCTTCCACGTCCGCG
>CAYVVX010000032.1:0-15400 GCA_964455315.1 uncultured Planctomycetales bacterium
ACCGCTGGGGATGAGCCCGGTCGAGCTGTCATCCAGGTCGGCTGACAGTTGCCCCAGGACCAGCCCGGCGGCGTCGTACATCGCGATACTGAGGATGTGGCCGCCGCCGTCATACCCGATCGCAAGGTAGAAGTCGGTGGCCTGAGGGCTGGCCCCCAGATTCACCTCGGCGCCGCCGCGGTAGAAGTGGCTGCCCGTGCCCGACTCGCCATACTGCACGCCCAGGCGCACGAAGTACGTCCCCTCGGCGCTCTTGCGGTGCTGGAGCAGCCCCCCGACGATCTGGCGGGCGATATTGTTGTCGCCGCCGATAAAGCCGAATCCCTGCCATGACGGGGTGGTTCCCTCGTGCAGCGTCGACCAGTTGAACTTGTACAACGCGCCGAACGAGCTGTTGCCGTTGAGCGTCGCCCCCAGCGGCCGGCCGGCACGGTCGTTGCTGTTGAATGCCGCCAGCTTGTCCTTGGTCGTGATCTGCAGCCGCCCGCCGGAGACGGGGCCGATCATGACCTTGGTCGAATCCCGATCCCTGACGTCCACCACGCCATCGGCGTTGACGTCGAAGGTGGACTGCCAGACCTGGGCCGCCTCGGCGAGGCCGGCGCAGCTCATCACGAAGATCAGAGATACGGTCAGCTTCCTGGTCATGATTCCCTCCAGCGCCCCGGGGGCGCGGCGCAATAGTGACTGCTCCGGTTCAGCGGAGACGGTTTCATCGAGGCCTTCCGGATCAGGCCTCAATTCGGGCCACATGCTTCTGTCGTTCGAGTCCCCCGTCCGAACGGGTGACTCGCGGTTACAGGCGGCATCGACTTGCCGGCACGCCTCCGGGCATCAGAGGCGGCGAACATTCTGCCTGGTCAATCTGCGGCGGCCATGTCGGCCGGGCTCGTGGAGACCCGCTCGACCAGGTCCTGCGTAAAGCTCCAGTTGCTCAGGCGGCGGTGGATGTCCTCGCGGGCGGCCGGGCTCAGCGACCTGGCCAGCGGATGGCGGCACGGGCCGACCTCGAACCCGCACACGTTGGCGATCTCCTTGAGCCCCGCCTTGCCGTGCAGGAACTCAATCTCCAGCACATCGAATGCACCCTGGTAAACCTCGTTCATCTCGGCCCAGCGCTTGGCCCTGGCCAGCCGATGCAGCGTCAGCCCGAATTGGGGAGCGACATTCGACAGGGTGTCGGTGATGCCGTGGACGCCGCTCATGTAGGTGAACGTGGAATAATAGGCGCCGGTTCCGGAGAAGATCCGCAGCCGTTCTCCGAAATCGCGGATCAGACGCTCGAACTCACGCGGGGCCGTCGCGGCCGCGGCGGTCTTCAAGGCCACCGCGTTGGGGCATTCCTCGCAGATCCGCTCCAGCACGTTCCCGCGCAGCGTGACGCCCGTTGCGACGGGTATTTCGTAGAGCAGGATGGGGGCGTCCACGGCCTCGGAGATGGTGCGGTAATAGGCCACCAGGTCGTCATCCGAGCAGGGCAGGTAGAAGGGCGGGGTGATCTGGAGGACATCCGCACCGCATTCGACGGCGAAGCGGGCGAGTTGGATGGTCTGCTGCGGATTGGGGCTGCTCACGCCGGCGATCACGATGGTTTCGGGATGGAGGGCATGGGCTCCCTGGGTGACCAGCCGCAGAACACGATGATGTTCCTTCGGGGCCAGCGTCCAGAATTCCCCGGTGGTTCCCGCCGGATTCAGCAGCCGGATCCCCTGAGACACCAGGTAGTCCACATTCGCGCCCAGGCAGGCTTCGTTGATCGCCGACCCGTCTGCCGTGAACGGGGTGAACATCGGCACGAAGATGCCTTCCAGCCGCTCTGCAAGGTCTCGGCGATTCATGACGCGATCTCCGTCTGGCCGGGACGTAACGTCCGCACCGAGCTGCGCACGATCAGTTTGCCCGAGAGCACGACCGGAGCGGCGGGGGCGGGGTTGCCCTGCAGGACGTTGATGAGCACCTCGGCGGCGCGCCGGCCGATGCCGTCGCTGTCCGGAACATAGGCCGTGACCGCCACGGGGGCGTTCATGTGCAGCACATTCTGACCGTAGCCGACCACCGACAGGTCCCGGGGCACGGAAAGCCCCAGGTTGGCCGCCGCCTCGAACACGGCATCGCAGACCCGCCAGTCCTCCGCGAGCACCGCCGTCGGACCGGGGGAGTTGTTCAGCACGCAGGTCGCGAACTCGACGAGATCCTCGCCGGGATAGGCGTGATGCAGCGCCCCGCGGCGAAACGGCAGCGCGGTACGCTCGCAGGCCTTGCGGTATCCCTCGACGAACAGCCCGAAGCCGTGCGGATCCAGCCTCGGGCCGCACAGCACGGCGATGTCGCGATGCCCCTGCTCGATCAGGTGGCTGATGGATTCCCTGCACACCTCGCGCACATCGTCACCGACGTGCGGTCGCAGGGTGGAGTAGAAATAGCCCGTGAACACGGTCGGCAACCCGCCCAGCGCATCCCGGTAGGGCTCCAGGCAGGGCCCGATGGCGATCATGCCCTTCAAGTCCTGGCCGGTCACCAGGTGATTCAGCCGGGCGCTGTCCGATCGGCGGTCCTGGCCCAGGCCGAGGATCTGTACGATGAAGCCGTGATCCGCCAAGGTCCGCTCGATGGAGCGCAGCACCGTGGCGAAGGCCAGGTCCTCGTCCATGTGGCTGGCCTGTTCATTGGAGCAGGCCACGGTGACCGTACCGCGCACGATCCCGGCGCGGGGGGCGTGGTCGGGCACCATGTCAACGAATGTCCCCAGGGCCTTCTTGCGGGAGATGTATCCTTCCCTGGCCAGCATGGACAGGGCGTGCCGCACGGTGAACCGGCTGGCACCGTGCTTCTCCCCGATTTCCTCCTCGGTGCCCAGGCGGTCGCCGGGCCCCAGCCCCTCGCGGGAAATCTCGTCCAGCAGCCGATGAGCCAGGTCGAGGTACTTCTGGGGCTGCAGGCGGACCGACCCCGGCGCGGGCCGGGCCGAATCCAGTGCGGTCGGCAAGGATTTTCCTTTTTTCATCAGGCGGCCTGTTACTATTACCAATGGACTCCGCTGCGGGCCGGATGGCCCGGGAGCCCCATCTGCCTGTCGATGCTCTATGGCAATGTAACCGCACAAATTGGTGGATGCAACACAATTCTCGAACAAATCGACGGATTATGTCGAAGGCTTTAGCGCTAAGGCATGTAATACCAGTATTTTATGCATTGTCTGTTGCTGCGCCGGAAGGCTGTACAAACCGGTTCGCCGCATAATGATATGCGAAGAATCCGGGCGTTTTCGGAAGAAAGTTCTTGACAGCGAACATAGCTCGATGCATGATAGGCCATTGTTCGGATGCAGGCCGACTTCGCCTGCTGGTCATGTCTGCATGCCGTTTTCGGAGCACACGATGTCCGGGTGTTCATGAAGGCGTCAGGGCGCGAGTCGAGATGGTCACCATGAGTCGCCTTTCCTGAAGTTGAGTTTCGCTGCCGCGCGGATGCGGCGGTCGAGCCCTTATCGTCTGTGGAAAACAGTCGTCGTCGGTTCCTGATGTTCAGGTACCGCCCGGAACCCCCTGTGGAGGATAAGAAGATGCTGCGATGGATAACGTCGTTTGCGGTGGCCGCGATGATGTCGGCTCCTGCGCTGGCGGTGGAAGTCTGGAAATCCACCTTCGACACGGATGCGGATGGAGTCGTTGACATTTACGACAGCAATCCCAGCAAAGTGATGATCGGCGCCAACACCGGCGGCAAGCTGACCATCACCGCCGAGGACAGCGTCTCGTTCGCCGAGACCGATCGGGTGGGCCGTCCCCTGGGCGCCACCATCGACGGTCACAGCGAGTACAGCGGTCTCATCACGTACATGTACGACACCCTGCCTCAGACCGGCGACAACTGGTCGTTCCTTGGCTTCTCCGGCAGCGGTGGCTCCAACCCTGGCATCGCCCGCAAGGTCAGCGGCGTGATCATGCGCCACACCTTCAGTGGTGGCAACTACTTTGTGCAGCCCGCGCTTCAGTGGGGCTCGTCCAGCGGCCAGGATCGCACTAAGTTCGCCGGGGCCATCAACTTGGGCCCCAACCCGTTCGCGCAGACCTATCAGCTCGCGATCAGCTACCTGGGCGACTTCGACGGACTCACCAACTCTTTTGACACCGGCACCGGAATGATGCGCGCCGATCTGTATGACGGCGGCGGGAATCTGCTGGCCTCGATCGTCCAGAGCAACGTCACCGCCGGTGACGGCATGCCCGCCCAGAACCCGCTGCTGACCGGGCTGGGCGGCGAGCCGGGATCGTACCCGACGTTCCTGTCCAACCAGGCGCTGACCCACCTGGGCGCGATGGACTACCGCGCCTTCGGGCAGGCCAATGACGTGGTCTACCTGTTTGACTCGCTGGCGTACTACGACGGTTTCAGCGACGCGCTGGATAGCGTGGTCCCCGAGCCGGCGTCGGGCCTGGTGCTCCTGGCCGGCGCTGCACTCATGGGCATGCGCCGCAGGCGCGCGGCCTGAGGGCAGGTTGTCATCTGAGCCGGGCCTGATCGCCCGCTCCCGACTGCGCTGGGGGAGCGGGTGGTCAGGCCGGCCTGCCGTGTCGTGACCGGAGTTGTCAGTTGCTGGCTCCGGGCGGCAGTTCGTCGGCCGGCAACAGAGGTCCAGCCTCTACAGGGGAGAGTCCGCGCGGAGGAGAGCGAGGAGCGCGGTCCGGGTGCACGGATGCCCGGGGGGATACCTGCTGACCTTTGAAGGAAACTGATCTCGTGTCCAAGAAACCCTGTGTGAAATCGACGCCTCGCGCGGCGTTCACGCTGATCGAGGTGCTGGTGGTCGTGGCCATCATTGCCCTGCTGATCGCCATCCTGCTCCCCAGCCTGTCCCGGGCCAGGGACCAGGCCCGGACGGTGCAGTGCCTGACCAATCTCAAGCAGGTCGGCACCACCATGCAGTTCTACTGGAATGACAACCTCAATTACATCCCTCCGTTCAGGTACCCGTACAAGAACTGGCAGTACAAGAACGGTACCGGCTCCTACCACGATCCCTACTGGTTTCAGTACCTGCCCTACAAGTACCTCTCCAACCAGACCGAAGTGACCAAGTGCCCCGCTGATGACAAGGCCTCGGCGTTTGGCCGGGATGGATTCCCGGAACTGGCCGGAGGGGCCCGTCGCATCACTTTCAGTTATGCCATGAACGATGAGATGCCGGTGGCGGCCAATCCTCCGTACCAGCCGTCGGCCGCCCAGGGTCTCCTCGCCGACAACACCGATCGCTACACACCGCTGCTCCTCTCGCGCATCAAGATCCCCTCCGAGCTCGCCTACCTGCTCGAGACGGCCCAGCACAACCTGCTTTCCGGTCAGAGCACCAAGGATCAGTACCGGCTCCAGCATGGCGGCAACAAGGAGCGCATGAACTTCCTGTTCGCGGATAATCATGGCGAGACCCGCATCTTCTCGACCATCTGGCTGCCTTCCGCGTCTGATCCCCTGGGACGCTTGCCGCGCAACCCCGTGGAATGGCCCGGAAAGATCCGGACCTTCTGGTTCGGCGGTCCCAAGGCCACCAGCCCGATCCGGTACTGATTCTCAATGGCAATGGCCCGGTTTTCCTCCTTCAGAACGGGGGGCGTCCACGTGGTATGGCTGAAAACTCTCGCGGCCGCCTCCCTGTTCTTCCTTGCCGCACCGAACGTGCGGGCGGGCATGTTCGAGAAGGTTACCGTCTCAACCTTCGACAGCTTTCGGACCTCCGCGTACCCCTGCGTTGACCGCCTCGCCGATGGCCGGCTGCTCTGCGTTTTCTCGGCCATGGGAGAAGCGAGCGGCAACAAGATGGTCGTCGCCGGCTGCTTCTCCGAAGACCACGGGCGCACCTGGGGCAAGCCGCGTATTCTGATCGACACCCCCGATCACTTCGACTACGACCCGGCCATCATCGTGGCGGGCGACCGCGTGATCGTCACCTCCACCACCTGCCCGGCCGACCATCACAATCTCATCACCACCTCGATCACGCTCGCCGTGCGCAGCGATGACAACGGCGCGACCTGGTCGAAGCCCTACAAGATTGACATGGGCCACCGCTACACCTCCGGCAAGGTCAACAATGGCGTGGTCCTGCGCGACGGCAGCGTGCTCTTCGGCTACACCTGGGAAGCCCAACTCGACAAGGTCGAGAGCATCCCCACCGAGGGCGACATGATCGAGCGCTCCGGCGTGATGATCTCCACCGATCAAGGGCTCACCTGGAAGCAGGGCGGCGATTCCATCGACGATTCCCTGAAAGACCCCGCCCGCAAGACCGCCATCGCCGGTACCTGCGAGCCGGCCATCGCGGAGTGCTCCGACGGATCGGTCTACATGCTCATGCGCACCGGTGTGGATCATCTCTACGAGGCCCGCAGCACCGACGGCGGAAAGAACTGGTCGAAGCCGGTGAAGTCGGCGTTGACCGGCCATAACGCCCCGGCCGCACTATGCCGCTTCAAGGATCGCCGCGAGGGCATCCTGGCCATCTGGAACAACTCGCCGGAGGTACGCTGGCCGCTGTGTGTGGCCGCCTCGTTCGATGACGCGAAAACCTGGACCGTGCCCCGCGTGGTGGCGAACACGCCCGGCTTCCAGTGTTCGTATCCCGGCTGCATCCAGGCGGCCGACGGCACGCTGATCCTGGTCTGGCAGCAGGACAGCAAGCAGGGGCGGGAGATCCTCTCGGCGAGGATTGACGAAGCCTGGCTGCTCGATGAACCACGGACCGATGCGGCCATACGCGGCACCGCGTTGCTGCCTGCGCGGACGGAGATCCGCGGCCCGTTGCGGGTCAGCCTGGGCGATGCACGCGTGGTCATGCGCGGCCCGATGTTCCCCCGCGCGGCAGGGTTCTCCGACCGCACGGTGATCATCAACGCCGACAAGGCCGAAGAGGGCGGCGTCAGCACGTCGGTCATCTCCGAGGACCACGGGCAACACTGGCGGCCATTCTCCAAGGGTTTGACTGAAGGCGCGGGCGCCAACGCGACGGAACTCGATGATGGCAGCGCAGTCGCCCTGGCCTGGGACACCAAACCCAGGGACGGTGAGCCCGGAGCGTGGGCCACCACACGCTGGATCTCGCGGGATCACGGCCGCACCGCCGAAGGACCGCTCACCGACGGTACGCTCTCGCTGCCGCCGGATCAGTTCTCCGATAAGCAGCCGCAATGGTTTCACGGCAACATCATCCGGCTCGCCTCGGGCGACCTGATCGCCGCGATGCAGGGCCGCGAAGACGATCCGCACAAGTCCTTCCGTTCCTTTGTCAGCCGCTCGGCCGACGGCGGCAAGACCTGGCAGTTCCTGTCCCTGGTGGCCGCCGTGGACACGATTGATGATCCCCACGGCCTGACCCGGACGGGATGGCGGCAACACGGTCCCTGCGAGCCGGCGATCCTCGAACTCGACGATGGCCGCCTGCTCTGCGTCATGCGCCTGATCAACGACGACGCCAGGCCGCTGCTCGACGATGCCGCCGCCTCCTTCCACGATCTGACCTCCACGATCAGTGGGGACGGCATCTATCCCACCGTGTTGAAGCTGCCGGCGGATCGCTACGTCGGTCCCGCTGCCGCGGCCACACCGCTGATCGCGTCGTTCTCTTCTGACGCAGGCAGGACCTGGAGCCGTGCCAGGCCGATCAGTCCCGCCCGCGGCTGCTTTCCACGGTTGCAGCGGCTAGGCAACGTCATCGCCCTCAGTTACGGGGCGCTGTCCTATCCCCGCTGGGGCAACGCGATCACCTTCAGCCATGACGGCGGTGCCACCTGGACGGAGGAGATCATCGTCGCCCCGACGCTGACCACCGGCTACACCGACCTGGTCAAACTCGGCGAGGACCGCCTGCTGTACGTCTTCGACGCCACGCCGCCGCAGCCGTGGGCCAATCATCCCGCCCACTGGATCGGCGTGACCGATATCCAGGTGACCCGGGAGGCCGTTCCTTCGCCGGACGACGCCCAACTCAACGTCTCCGCGGCCGCCATGCCGCGCCCAGACGAATCCTGGGTCAAGCGGCACCACGCCATCTCCGCCCGGGCCCGGCAAGGCCAGGTGGACATCGTTTTCCTCGGCGATTCCATCACCCATCGATGGGACAGCGCCGGCAAGACGGTCTGGGAGCAGTTCTACGGGCCGCGCAACGCTCTCAATGCGGGCATCGACGGCGACGGCACGCAGACGGTGCTGTGGCGCATCCAGAACGGCAACCTCGACGGCATCCAGCCGCGCGTGGCCGTGCTCATGATCGGCACCAACAACTCCACCGATCCGCGGCAGTCACCGCCGGACATCGCCGACGCCATCGGTGCCATCGTTCGCGAGCTGCGCATGCGGTTGCCCGGCACCCGCGTGCTGCTCCTGTCCATCTTCCCGCGCGGGCAGAGCGTCACGCCGGAACGCGAACGCGGAGCGGAGGCCAGCCGGCTGGCGGCTTCCCTGGCGGATGATCTGCATGTATTCTCGCTCGACATCGGAGACGCGTTCCTGAATCCCGACGGAACCATCTCCGCGGAGATCATGCCCGACTACCTGCACCTCAGCGAAGCCGGCTATCTTCGCTGGGCCCGGGCGATGGAGCCCACACTGGCCAGGTTGCTTGATGCGGAGTGAATCAGCTCGATCCAGGGAGGGTGTTCCCATCGATCGCTTGAATGCCTCATCTGCGCTCACCGTCGCCGGACTGGTTCTCGGGGGATGCTCCCAGAATCCCGGAAAGCTTCATGATCGCTCATTCGCGGTCGGGGAAGGCCCCGCGCTGCCCCTGTCCCGCGGCGGGCACGCCGCCGGCATGGTTGACGATCACCTGGTGGTCGCCGGCGGCAACACCTGGTCCGACGACCGCCAGACCAAGCAGTGGCTCGCGGACAGCCTGATCCTTCGCGAGGGGGCCTGGATGGCCGGTCCGCCGCTGCCGTCGCCGCGCGCGTACACCGCCTTTGCCCAATCCCGCGGTGTCTTGTACCTCGCGGGTGGGATGAACACTGACGGGCGCCTCCGCGAGGTGGTTCGCCTGGCGGACGCCTCTTCCGGGGCGCGCTGGGAGGAACTGCCGCCACTCCCGACGGCGATGAGCATGGGCGCGGCGGCGGTGCTGGGGGGCAGGCTGTACGTCCTCTGCGGCGAATCGGATGCCGCCATGCTGAACGCCATGTGGTCGCTGAGCCTGGACGCTCCCGATGCCTGGCGGGAGGAGCCGGCGCTGCCCGGTTCGCCCCGGGCCTTCCCCGCGGTCGTGTCCACCGGCAAAGCCATCATCGTCCTGGGCGGAGTATCGTCCTGGAGCCCACTGGCGCCCCTGGCGGATGCCTGGCGCTTTGACACCGAGGGTGGTGCCTGGAAGCGTCTGCCCGATCTGTCCTCCAGCGGCTACGCCTGGTCCGCGGCCATGATGGAGGAGAATTACCTGGTGCTGGCCGGTCAGGCCGATGGTGAGATTCACGACGATATCTGGCGGGTCGACCTGTCCGACATGCGGACCGGCAAGCTCGGCGACGCCGTGATCCAGACCACGACCGCACCACTGGTGCGGGTTGCGGATGACGAATGGTGGCTCATCGCCGGCGAACCCGATTCGAAGCGGACCCGCACCAACCGCGTGACCCGGATCACCGTGCAGGACAGGCCCGCCGCTGGTGCGAAGTAACCTGATTCTCCGCGTCGACGGGCGCAGCTCGCTTGCTCATCCGCTTCCGCCACGCCACCATGGGGCATCATGTCCGGTTCCTTCAAGTCCGTCGGGCTTCTGCTGGGCGCCGCCTGCGCGGGCGGGGCGTACTTTTTCTGTCATGCGTACCTGCATCTCGACCGACCTCCCGCCATCGTTGCCGGGGTGACCGCACTGTGCGCCGTCTGGTGGTGCACCGAGGCGCTGCCCATCCCCGTCACCGCCCTGGTACCGTTCGCGGTGTTCCCCTTCGCCGGCGTCATGGACCACGAAGCACTCGCTTCCGCCTACGGTGACAAGTTCATCCTCCTGTTCATGGCCGGTTTCATGATCTCCCGGGCCGCCGAGAAGTCCGGCGTCCACCTGCGCGTCGCCCATGGGATTCTTCGGTTGATCGGTACCGATTCCAACCGCCGGGTGATCCTCGGCTTCCTTGCCGCTTCCGCCTTCTGCTCCATGTGGATCTCCAACACCGCCACCGCCCTGATCATGCTCCCGGTGGCCATGGCCGTTGTGCGCCGCGCAGACGTCGACCAGCGTTTCGCGGTGGCGTTGCTGCTGGCGATCGCCTACGGATCGAGCATCGGCGGGATGGCCACGCTGATCGGCACGCCGCCCAACGGCGTGTTCACCGCCGTCTACGAAACCACCACGCACAAGACCGTGGACTTCGTCACCTGGATGAAGGTGGGGGTACCGGTGAGCGGGCTGATGCTCGTCGCCGCCGGCCTGCTGCTGACCGCACGGGTGCGTGGCGGCGGGGCGGGGGTGCAGGCCGCCGAGGGGTCCTGGACATCGGCCCAGCGCCGCGTGTTCGCCGTGCTGGCCGTGACCGCGCTGCTGTGGGTGACGCGGGTGCTGCCCTTCGGGTGGGGCGGCTGGTCGCACTGGCTGCACATGCCCATGGCCCACGATGCGACCGTGGGCCTGCTGGCGGTCATCGTCCTGTTCCTCCTGCCGGCCGGGGTCCGTGACCGTCAGGGGCGCCGCGAACGCCTGCTCGACTGGCCCACCGCCCGCGACATCCCGTGGGGCATCCTCATCCTGTTCGGCGGCGGCATCGCCATTGCCAAGGCGTTCGAAGCCACCGGGCTCGCCCGGCACATCGGCGGATCGCTCGAAGTACTGACCAGCCTGCATCCGCTGCTCCTCATCGGCATCATCTGCTTCACGGTGACCTTCATGACTGAGGTCACCTCCAACACCGCCACCACCACGCTGCTCATGCCCATCCTCGCGGCCAGCGGATTGCACGCCGGCGTGGACCCGGCCCTGCTGATGGTGCCCGCGGCCATCTCGGCCAGCGCCGCCTTCATGCTGCCGGTCGCGACCCCGCCCAATGCCATCGTTTTTGGCGGGTCGGAACTGATCACCATCCCGAGGATGGTCCGCGCGGGCGTTCTGCTCAACCTGGTCGGGGTGGTGATCGTGACCTTGGTATGCTATCTGGTGATTGACCCGGTGAACGGGTTCGGTGGTGCATCGCGGAGCGATGTCACCCCAGCCGTGACTCCAGGCGGATGATGCACTCCATGTTCTCTGAGGAAGCGCTGATCAATGCGGGTGTCGACGCCGCGCATGCCGCAAGGCTGGTCGCCGCGGCGGCAACCATCGCCTGCGAACATGAACCGGCTGTCGCCTGGAGCCGCATCAGCACGTCGCTGCTGACGCCAGCAATGCCGTTCGAAGTCCACCAGCACTTCCGTGATCGGTTGTTCCCCGACTGGGGGGGCTCCGACGCGGTGTGCCCGCTGTGGACACCGAGCGCGGAAGTCGCCGGGGGATCGAATACCGCGGCGGTTATGCGCGAACATGGCTTCGCGGACTACGCGGCGTTGCAGCGCCGGTCCGTGACCGATCCCGAGTCTTTCTGGGGAGGTACGCTCGACCGCCTGGGCATTCGGTTCCGAACACCACCGGCGCGGATGCTCGATCCCGACAGTTCCGTGCGCTCCCCGCACTGGCTGCCCGGTGCGGAGTTGAACATCGTTGAAAGCTGCTTCCAGGCGTCCGCCGACGCGACGGCCATTCTTTTTGGCAAGGCGTCGGGCCAACGCGGGCGGATGAGCTACGGTGAACTGGACACGCTCAGTAACCGCTTTGCTGGCACCCTCCGCAACGAGGGGTTCCGGCCCGGTGACACCATCGCGGTGGTCATCGACATGACTCCGGACAGCGTCGCGGCGTATCTCGGTATCGTGAAGGCGGGCTGCGCCGCCGTCTCCATCGCGGAGAGCTTCGCCGCGCCGGAGATCGCCAAGCGCCTCCGCATCACCCGTGCCGGAGCGGTCATCACGCGACGCTGTCTGGTTCGCGGGGGCAAGGTACTGCCGTTATACGAGAAGGTGATCCAGGCCGATGGCCCACGGACGATCCTGCTTGACGATCCGGATGGGGCGGGTACGTCCGCAACGCCCCTGCGAACCGGCGACGTTTCCTGGCGCGATGTTCTCTCCACCGACACCCGTTTTGACGTGCAGATCGGCCCGGCGCAACAGGTCATCAACATCCTTTTCTCCTCCGGCACCACCGGCGACCCCAAGGCCATTCCCTGGGACCAGGTCACGCCGATCAAGTGCGCCTCCGACGGCCACTACCATCACGACATTCACCCCGGCGACGTGGTCTGCTGGCCGACCAGCCTCGGCTGGATGATGGGCCCGTGGCTCATCTTCGCCACCCTGATCAATCGCGGCACCGTGGCGCTGTTCGATGAAGTTCCGACCGGCCGGGCCTTCGGTGAGTTCGTCGCCGATGCCGGCGTGACCATGCTCGGTGTCGTGCCCAGCCTGGTCCGGCATTGGCGGGCCGGCGGCTGCATGAAGGGGCTCGAGTGGAGCCGGATCCGTGCTTTCAGCTCCACCGGAGAGTGCTCCAATCCCGACGACATGCACTACCTCATGCACCTGGCCGGCTACCGCCCGATCATCGAGTACTGCGGCGGCACCGAAATCGGCGGCGGCTATATCACCAGCACCGTGATCCAGCCCAACGTGCCCAGTGCCTTCTCCGGCCCGGCGCTGGGCAGCGAACTCGTGATCCTCGACGAATCCGGCGCTCCGTCCAAAAGCGGCGAGCTGTTTCTGGTGCCGCCGGGCCTCGGCCTGTCGGGCCGCCTGATCAACGCCGATCATGACGCGGTGTATTTCGACGGAACGCCGCCCGGGCCCTGCGGCGAAACCCTCCGCCGCCACGGTGACGTGATGCGGCGCTTGCCCGGTGGTTTCTTCCGCGCCCATGGCCGGGCCGACGACACCATGAACCTCGGCGGCATCAAGGTCTCCTCGGCCGAGATCGAACGGATCCTGTTGCAGATCCCGGGTATCCGCGAGTGCGCGGCCATCGCAGTGCCGTCCACCGGTGGCGGACCGGATCGACTGGTCATCTTCGCGGGCTTGAGCGATGATGCGGATGAGCCGGCGGGCGGCTGGCTGAAGCACATGCAGCAGGTCATCCGCAGCGAATTGAACCCGCTGTTCAGGCTGGCCGACGTTCGCATGGTGGAGCGCCTGCCGCGCACGGCCTCGAACAAGGTGATGCGTCGGCTGTTGCGGTCGGAATATGAAACTGGGGGAGGCGGTACGATCCAGAGCTCGCGCGACGACTTCTGATTGCACACAATTGCAGTGCAGTGAGGGTGCGGACGCGTGAAGGGAGTTACCTGATGCCTGCTTCGCGACCCAGCATTCTCATCACCGGCGCCGGCAGCGGCCTTGGCCGGGGGCTCGCCCGGCAACTTGCCGCCGGTGCTGATCACGTCTTCGTGACCGACCAGCACCTCTCCGCCGCGCGTGAGACGCAGTCGATGGTTGAGCGGGAAGGTTTCCGCGTGTCGGCCCACGCGCTCGATGTCACCAGCGACGACAGCATCGCCTCTTTCCTCGGCACCTCCGGCGACCAGCGCATCGACGTTCTGATCAACAACGCCGGGCTCCAGCATGTCGCCCGGGCCGAGGAGTTTCCGTTGGAAAAATGGGAGCTGCTCGTGAACGTGATGATGACCGGGGCCTACCGGATGGTACGCGCTTTCCTGCCCGGTATGCGGCAACGCGGCTTCGGCCGCATCGTCAACATCGGCTCGATTCATTCCCTGGTGGCGTCGCCGTTCAAGACCGCCTACGTGGCCGCCAAGCACGGCATGGTCGGGCTGTCCAAGGTCGTGGCCCTCGAAACCGCCGACGCGGACATCACCATCAATACCCTCTGCCCCTCGTACATCCGCACGCCGCTGGTTGACGCCCAGATCGCCGATCAGGCCAGGACCCACGGCATTTCCGAGGATGAGGTCATCGAGCGGATCATGCTCAAGCCCATGCCCAAGCGGGCCTTCATCACCGTCGAGGAGGTCGCCGGCACGATCGGATTCCTGGTCAGCCCCGCCGCCCGTAACATCACCGGCCAGTGCATTGTCATTGACGGCGGCTGGACGATTCAGTAGGGAGAGCCCGGCTTCCATAGTGGGCCTCATGCACCCACTCCACGCGCTGGTTCGCCTCGACTTGCTCGTGCGTCTCGATGACTCCGTCCGGCCACCGGATTTCGACGGTCTCCACCATCGAGGCATCGCCCAGGCCGAAGTGCAGCGTGTCGGAGTGCTGCGACAGATAGGATGGGCCGGCACCGACTTGCGCGGCCCGGGTCCAGCCGCCCGCCGTCACCCGCACGATCGCGCCGATGGCCTGCGTGTTGCCCCCGGTCTGGCGGAGCCGCATATCCAGCCAGTTATTGGTTGACGCCGAGACGTTGTGGAACAGCAGCGGCGTATCGCCGAACCGGCTCACCAGCAGATCCCATCGCCCGTCGTGGTCGATGTCGAACTGGGCCCCGCCGCGCCCCACGCATGGCTCGCGCAGCTTCGGGCAGGTCTCGTCCGCCACCGGGAAGAAACCGGTATCCGGCCGCTGGCTGTAGAGGAGCATCGGTTGTGGACGCAGCCGCCGGTTGTCCCGCGGCATCTCCAGCGTGCTGCCGTTGACCACCCACAGGTCCGACCAGCCGTCGTTGTCAAAATCGATGAAGCCGGTGGCCCAACCGACCATGTCCAGCGAGGATTGCCCGAGTCCGTAGCGATCGGCGCTGTCAAAGTAGAACAGTGTCGGCGGAACCGTGCCGTCGCTCGAGTCGGCGGCCGGTCGGCCCGGCTGGTTGCGCATGTTCACGTAGAAGGCGTTTTCCTGGGCGACCCAGTGGGTCACCAGCAGGTCGAGGTCGCCGTCGCGCTGGAAATCGTCGGCCGCAAGCCCCATTGCCCCGCGGTAGTCGGCGATCCCGTATTGCGGCCCCACGTTGCTGAAGGTGCCGTCCCGGTTGTTGTAGAACGCCGCGTTGCTGGACACATCGTTGGCCACATACAGATCGACCCAGCCGTCCAAATCAAGATCGATCCACATGACCCCCAGGCTGCGCCCGTCCTCATCGGCAACGCCCAGCGTGCCGGCCACGTCGGAGAACGTGCCGTCGCCGTTGTTGCGATACAGTCTGTTGGGCACGGGCGGATAGGACGAAGGATTGAGTGTATAAGGCGTTTCGGTGTCGTTTTGCCGGCTCATGCGTGCATCGGCGGCCGTGTTCATCTCGAATTCGACGTAGGAACAGACGTACAGATCCAGGTCCCCGTCGCGATCGTAGTCGGCCCAGGCGCAGCCCGCGCTGAAGCCGTCGTCGCCGACGCCCGCATCCCGGGTGACATCGATGAACCGGCCGCCGTCATTCCGAAGCAGC
>CAYVVX010000032.1:15410-15856 GCA_964455315.1 uncultured Planctomycetales bacterium
CATTGGGGCCGTAGTTGGTCACGTAGAGATCGAGATCCCCGTCGTTGTCGTAGTCGCCCCACGCGGCGCCCATGCCGAAGGACGACAGGCCCGCGCCAGACGACTCGGTAACGTCGGCGAACGTGCCGTCGCGGTTGTTGCGATAGAGCCGGCTGTGGCCCGCCCCGATCGGCGCGTCCGGCGACGGGCCGTCGAGCGCATGGGCGAAGTTGACCAGGTAGACGTCCTCGAAGCCGTCACCGTCGTAGTCCCCCACGGCAACGCCCGAGCCCATGTCCTCGGGAAGGCGGGAAGACCGGACCCCGGGAAAGTGCACGAAGTTCAGGCCCGCGTCATGGGCGCGTTCCTCAAACCGTATCGGCGATGCCAGCATCTCGCGCCGCAGCACGCTGGTGAGCCCCTCGACGTTCGCCAGGGCGGCCGGGACGGGGGCCGTTCCGCCGCCG
>CAYVVX010000033.1:0-3416 GCA_964455315.1 uncultured Planctomycetales bacterium
CGCCGCAAACCAACCGACACGCCGTATTTTCGTATGCCAACTTCGGGCTGAAGCGCTAGAATTGGAATCAGTAGCGGAAGTCGCCAAGACTTTCGGCTAGAACTGCAAGCCGTAGCGGAAGTCGCCAAGACTTTCGGCCTATGCCTGACAAATCGAAACTCTTGGCGAGTTCCGCTACCCTCGGGCTGATCTGAACCCGAGCCCTAGTACTCCTGTCTCAATCTGGGATTTAATTGCTTCCATGACGATCGATGCTGCGGCCATCAATGGTAGGCCAGAACTCAAAGTGCCCCGCATTAAAGTCTGTGGAGTGCGGCGCATGGCCGACTTGGAGTCGTTGGCAGAGAGTGGTGTCGATTCGGTCGGCTTCAATTTTGTCTCGCACAGTCCGCGCTATGTGGAGTCGGCGCGCGCCGTTGAGCTGGTGTCGCGAGCCCATGAATTGGGGTTGCTATGCGTCGCGGTAGTGATGGATCTGCCCGCTGCCGAACTGGCGGATTTGCTCAGCCGCGTCTGTGTCGACTGGGTACAGCTACATGGCGCAGAACAGCCCGAAATAGCTAGTGCCTGTAGCGGTAGGCCAATTCTGAAAGTCACCTCCTGGAGTGGCCGAGATGAGGAGCGAGCGTTGGTTGAGGCTTGGCGGCAGCTCGAGCACACTGGCCAGCTTGGCGGCTGGTTGGTCGATGCCTATGCACCAGTCGCTGGCGGCGGGACGGGGAGAACCGCCCGCTGGGATCTACTGCGCCCACGGCCAGCGATCTTCGGTCGCTTGCCCTTGATCCTGGCAGGCGGGCTAGTCCCAGGCAATGTGGCAGCAGCCATCGAGGCGACAGGGGCCGACGGAGTCGATACGGCCAGCGGGGTCGAGTTGTCACCCGGCGTAAAATCGCCCGAGTTGGTAGCTTCGTTTGCGACCGCTGCCCGCGCTGCCTGGCCCGCGCTGTAGTTGCTTGAGCAGCACTTGCCAAAACGTGGCTCGACGCTCCGCGTCGTTCTTAACTAGCAGCCTTACGGCAATGTGGCTCGACGCTCCGCGTCGTAAGATCTGCCGATTAAGAACGACGCGGAGCGTCGAGCCACATTGTCGCTAACAACACTTATTTTGGGGGCGATGCTAGGCATATTGTCCATAGTCCTTAAACTGTTGGGCACTGTGGACAATTCGCAACATCGCAAACTCAGAAGAACAGCTTAAACATGCCAAAGATTGCTCCTTTCCGCGGACTGCGCTATAACTTGGCCCAAGTCGGATCACTCAGCAAAGTCGTCGCGCCTCCTTACGACGTGGTCGACGGTGCGCTGCAACAGCAACTCTACGCCAATAGTCCTTACAATTTCATCCGTCTGGAATTGACTCAAAAGGAAGCTGGGGACACCGACCCCGATGCGGTATACCACCAGGCCGCAACCCTGTTTCGGCAGTGGGTCCGCGACGGTGTGCTGCAGTTCGAACCCGATCCAGCGATCTACGTGTACCATCAGGTTTTCGACTACGCCGGCCGGACCTACACTCGCCGTGGCTTCATGAGCCGTGTGCGGCTGGTCCGCTTTGGAGAAGGGAATATCTATCCCCACGAAGAGACGCACGCTAAGGCCAAGGACGATCGGCTGCGTCTGACGCGCGCTTGCGAAGCGAATATGAGCCAGATTTTCGGCCTCTATCCCGATCCGACCAACGCCGCCCAGAATCTGCTGGAAGCCCATGTGGCGGGCAAGGCGGCGCTGGAAGCGGTGGATCATCTGGACGTTACCCACCGACTGTGGCCCGTGACCGACCACCAGTTGATCGGGCAAGTAGCCACCTTGATCGAGGACGCTCCGATGTTTGTCGCCGATGGTCACCATCGCTACGAGACGGCTTGCAATTACCGCGACGAGTTGGCTGCGGCCGCTGGTGGCACCCTGCCAGATGACCACCCAGCTCAATTTGTCCTATCCATGGTCATGAGCATGGATGACCCAGGGCTGATCGTATTGCCAACCCATCGTCTTTTCTCTGGCGTGGAAGAACTGGATTCGGCCGAGTTGACCAAACGCTTGAGCGTCTGCTTTGATTGCCAGTCGGTAGGCCAGGGCCCCGAGGCGGCCAACGATGTTTGGAAGCAGATCGAGGAGCTCGACGACCAAGGTGCCTTTGGCTTTTACACGGCCAAAGACCAAAAGTGGACCTTAGTCACTGCAAACTCGGAGACTGACGGGCACATGAAGCAGATTGCCGGGGGGCAAAGCGACGATTGGCGCGGGCTGGGAGTCGCCATGCTGCACGGGCTGATCATCGACAAACTGCTGGGGATGAAAGGGCACGACAAACCGACCTATGTGCATTTAGTGCAAGAGGTCGTCGACGGGTTGCAAGGCAAGTTAGAAGAAAAGCTCAGCTATCCGCTGGCCGCTTTGGTAATGCCCGCCACAGTCGATGACATTCGCCGTGTCAGCTTGCACAACGAGCGTATGCCCGCCAAGAGCACCTACTTCTATCCAAAGCTGCTGAGTGGCTTGGTCGTCAACCCGCTCGATAGTAACTGATCCGCAGCGACGTCGTAGCACGGGCACTCTTGCCCGTTGTGCTTCGTTATCCCGTAGCACGGGCACTCTTGCCCGTTGTGCTTCCTTATCCCGTAGCACGGGCACTCTTGCCCGTTGTGCTTCCTTATCCCGCGCAACGGGCACTCTTGCCCGTTGTGCTTCGTTATCCCGTAGCACGGGCACTCTTGCCCGTTGTGCTTCCTTATCCCGTAGCACGGGCACTCTTGCCTGTTTTGCTTCGTTAACTACTCTTGCTCGTTTTATCCCCGCACGTTCTTTCTCGACCCCAGCGAGCTTGCCTCGCTGGTGAAGGAGTTCTGAAGCTTGCTCCCCGCCATTGAAACGCTCGGATCCACGAATACGAATCGGTTATACCGCATCTGCCCAGCGAAACGGAGGATTGCTTCCGTTTTGCGAGGTGAGACGATTTTGACCGATCATTGCGTTGGTCTGCGACGCATTATCGCGATTGCCAACCCACAATCGACCCCACTCCCGCCGGCGCCTACGCAGCCGGTGTACCTGCCCCTAGGCTAGTTCTCTGGTACCGCTCGGTTCGGCGCTACGATAAAACTTGCGCGCGGCACACCGGCTACTGCGGCTGGGCGTTAAGCGATTCCGTCCGCATGGGCCCACACTGAGATTGTGTGACGTCGACCCGCGGCGGTCTGCGATGTACGGGTTGGCTTGATCACCACGTTGGTCTGCGACGCATCATCGCGATTGCCGACCCACAATCGACCCCACTCCCGCCGGCGCCTACGTAGCCGGTGTACCTGCCCTTTGGCTAGTTCTCTGGTACCGCTCGGTTCGACGCTGCGATAAAACTTGCGCGCGGCACACCGGCTACTGCGGCTGGGCGTTAAGCGATTCCGTCCGCATGGGCC
>CAYVVX010000033.1:3516-10177 GCA_964455315.1 uncultured Planctomycetales bacterium
TCATCACTCATCACTCATCACTCATCACTCATCACTCATCACTCATCACTCATCACTTATTCCGCCCCCGCCCACTCCTCGCGGAGCACGGCGAAGCGATACTCGTCCTCGTACCGGCCATCCCGGTAGACCGCCTGTCGCAGGCACCCTTCCTGCACGAAGCCGGCCTTCTGGTAGGCGCGGATCCCGCGCGGGTTATTGGCCAGCACGCTGAGCTGCACCCGGTTGAGGTTGAGTTCCTCGAATCCGAACCTCAGCAGCATCCGCACCGCCTCGGTGCCGTAACCGCGGTTGTGGCAGCTCGTCTCACCGATGCTGATGCCCAGTGTGGCCAGGCGGTTGACCGGATCGACACGGTGCAGACCGGCGGTGCCGATTAGCCGGTCGCCTTCCCTGCGGACGATGCCGAACGCATAGTCCTGCGCCGACTTGCCCTGGCTCTCGATCCACTCCCGCTCGCGCAGTTCGTTGATCGGCGGGCGATGGAGCAGGGTCCGGCGCACCGCCGGGTCGTTGATCCACCGCCGCAGCAATGGGATGTCCTCCATTTCCAGCGGGCGGAAGTAGGTCCGCTCGCCTTCCAGGTAAACCACGCGCTGCCAGGCTTCCAGCCGGCGCGGCTGCTCCGCGTCGAAGGCTCGCCCGCGTTCCTGCCTCGGTTCGGTTGTCACCATGACACTGTCCTGCCTGTCGTTCCTGATTCCATGTTCCATGCCGCCGTGCCGTACCCCGGCTCGTCACGGCGGGCCGACCGTGCGGGCGCGCGGAATCCGCGCTGGCCGCTCTCGTCGGCAATAACTGGCAAAAAGTGGGAACGGGCTTGATCCTGCGGCCGGGACGGGCTACGATTCCATCAACCGGCGAGTCGTACCAACGTTCGTCGCGTTCCCTCGGGCGGCGGCCGATGGCAGTCGACCGCCGCCCTCACTGGTTCTTCTGATCCGGCGGCGGTTCGCATCGCCGCCGTTTTCATGCCCATTACTCCTTCACCTTCGCGTGAGCCGGCGCGTTGTTAATGCCGTTGCCGACATGACTTGCGTCGCGTTCACACCAGCCTGGTTCACCGGCCAACGTATGTATCCTGTCAGGCCGGCGGTGGCAGCCGGAGGGCGGACCGACCGTCGATCCGCGGTGCCGGCGCCACCGCCGGCGACAGTATGCCACAAAAAAAGCCCTGTGACCTTTCGGGTCACAGGGCTTTGGAAAGTCTCGGAAAACCATTCCTACCCTATGACCCACCTCCGGTGTACGTCAGGCGACCAAAGCCTACGACGGCACACCACGACGTGGCGCCTTCGCACGGCTTGACCGCCGCGTTCATCTGGGCCTGGATGGAATGGATAATCAACATTGCAATCTACTCACGACTGCCGGCCCGGACATCGGGCCTCATCAGCAAACTAGTCTACACCAGAATCGGCCGTTGTCAAGGGAAATCGCAGTTTTTTCCCGGAAACTTGCGGATACTCAGGCCGGTGGATTCAGCCGACCGGGATCGGTGCCGCCTGGTTGAAACATTCCACGGCCAGCCCCCGGGCTGCCCCGGCCGGCGCGCCGTCCGCATCGCGGGCGTCGACGGTGACCCGCTCGCCCGGGAACAGCAGCAGATGGTTGTCGCTGGTCAGCAGGGGGGGTACCGCGTGGCCGGCGACTCCCGGTGAATCCAGAGTTCCGCGCGAAACTGCCCGCCCGCTCCACCGCCCCGCGAGCGCGGGCGACTATCATGATCGCCCCCGCCGGCCCGTCAAGCGAACCCGCGCGTGTCCGCAGGCTGCTCACAAGCTCGCTCACTCCGCATCATGTTTGACGCCCCCGTGCGACCAGCTTGCCCACCTCTGACCCGTTGACATAGTGCCCGCTCGCTTCGCATCATGCCTGACGCTCCCGTGCGACCCGTACTCGCTCCGGAGGAGCGATGGAATGTAGCCGGGGTGAAGGTCGCCAACGGCGACCGTAACCCCCGGAACCGAATCATCATGGGCCGAACCCCGGCAGGGGTGATGGAATACATCGGCCGGTGACGCCGCGCCGATCGGCGTGCAAACCCTTCCCGGCACCTTGCCGCGCCTTCCGCTGATCCGCCCGCGCTGGCAGCCTCCCCCCTCAGCACTCGGCACGTCCCTTTCCCGCTTCCCGGAACCCCCGCCATGTTCCACTCCCCGGGGAGGACTCTGTCCATGCCGTGCCGCATCCGCTGCATCCTGACACCTCAAGCCTGGAGTGTGCAGCATCTCTCCCCCCGGCAGCCGTTTTTTTCGTGCCAAACGAAGCCATCGTTTCGCCCTTCCCGACCCCGGGAACGAGGTTTTCCCCCTGGCCCACCGCCGAAAACGAAGCCAACCGAACCCATCGCGGCCACGCGCGCTCACCCGCCTGTGATTGCGTTCGCCGGCCGGACCGTGAAATCGCTGCCTCCTTCCGCCGCATGGCGGTTCGAGGTTGACGGGTGCTCGCGCGGGCGGTCTACTGCCGCCATCGTCGGAAGCGCCAGACTTCGGTGGGAAAGCCATGCTCCGAATCCTCCGGTTGCCATTCGTTCTGTTGGGATGCGTCGCCCTTGCACACGCGGCCGAGCCCGCTTCGCAAGCCCAGCCGTCGCTGGCCGAGCGCGTCCGCCCCTTCGAGCCGCTCGCGCCCGAGGCCGCCTTGCGAAGCTTCCGCACCGAGCCGGGCGTCGAGCTGCAGCTCGTGGCCGCCGAGCCGGAGGTGACCGACCCCATCGCCCTGGCTTTCGACGAACAGGGCAGGCTCTTCGTCGCCGAGATGCGCGACTACCCCTTCAACCCGCCGGGCACGCCCACCGGGCGTATCCGCCTGCTGGAGGACGAGGACAACGACGGGCGGTTCGAGAAGAGCACCATCTACGCCGACGGGCTGCACTGGCCCAGCGGCATCGCCTGCTACAAGGGCGGCATCTTCGTGTCGGCGCCGCCCGACATCTATCACCTGAAGGACACCGACGGCGACGGCGTGGCCGACCGCAGGCAGCTCATCTTCACCGGCTTCGGTACCGCCACGGCCGAGGATATTCTCAACAACCTGAGCTGGGGTCTGGATCACAAGGTCTACGGCGTGACCAGCTACAACGGGGGGACGGTGACTTCCCCGCCCTACCCGCAGCGGCCCGCGCTGCCGCTCCGCGGTGTCGATTTCCGGTTCGATCCGCAAACGCTGGAGCTCGAGCCGCAGTCCGGCAACGGCGACTTCGGCGCCACCTTCGACGAATTCGGCCACCGTTTCGTCTGCAACGCCGGCGCCCCGGCCATTTTTCCGGTCATCCCGCTGGAGTACCTGGCCCGGAACCGCTTTCTCGGCGGCGTGGAACTCAGCCACGACATCAGCAACCTGGGCCCCGGCAAGCCGGTCTACCCGATCAGCACGCCCGAGCCGTGGCGGGTCGTGCGCCAGGCGCTGTGGCATCGCTGGGTGGACACCACCCAGGACATGAACGCGCCGCGCTTCGGCGGCACCGAACTCATCCCCCACGGCCATGTCACCGGCTCGGCCGGCATCACCATCTACCGCGGAACCATGCTGCCCATCGCGTTCCGCGGCTGCGCCTTCACCGGCGAGCCGGCCAACAACCTGGTGCTGCGGATGAAGCTGCGCCAGGACGGGCCCAGCTACGTGGCCGAGCGGCCCGGCCAACGGCCCACGGAGAGTTCGCCCCCGCGGCAGGAGTTCATCGCCTCCACCGACACCTGGTTCCGCCCGGTGAACGCGGCCAACGGCCCGGACGGCTGCCTCTACGTGGTGGACATGTATCGGGCGGTGATCGAGGATCCCAGCGCCATCCCCGACGACATCCTCAGGCACCTGGACATGCTCAGCGGCAGCGAACGCGGGCGGATCTACCGGGTGGTACCGCCGGGTTTCCAGCCCAAGCCGCCGCCGCGGCTGAAGGACATCAAGACGGCCGACCTGGTCCGCCACCTGCAGCATCCCGACGGCTGGTGGCAGGACACGGCCCATCGGCTGCTGTTCGAGCGGCAGGACCGGACCGCGGTGCCGCGGCTGCGCAAGCTGCGCGACGAGTCGCCCCGGCCGGAGGTGCGCTTGCGTGCGCTGTGGTCGCTGGCGGGGCTCAAGGGGCTCGAAGCCGAGGATGTTCTCGCGGCGCTGACCGACGAGCACGAGGCGTTGCGCGAGAACGGGCTGCGGTTGAGCGAAGAGTTCCTGGCGTCGTCGGACGCCGTGCGCGGGGCGGCGTTGATGGCGGCGCAGGACCTGAACGCCCGCGTGCGCTTTCAGGCCGCGCTGACGCTCGGCGAGCTGGACACGCCCGAGAGCGATGCCGCGCTGGTGTCCCTGGCCCGCCGCGACGGGGCCAACCATTGGATGCGCACGGCGCTGCTGAGCGTGCCGCCCGCGCGGGCCGGCCGGCTGTTCGAACCGCTGGCCGGGGATGCGGCGTTCGCGGCCGGCGACGAAGGGCGCAGGCTGCTCCGGGAGTGGGCCCGCATCATCGGCAGCGAGCAGCAGGTCGACGCGATCACGCTGGTCCTGCACATGGCACTGGTCGGCGAACTGGCCGCCGATGACACGGCTCGCACGGTTGTTTTGCTGGGCCTGGCCGACGGGTTGGCCCGCTCCGGCGGTTCGATCCATGACGCGGCGGCGCGCGAGCCGGGTCTGGCCGATGCGCTGGACCGGCTGCACGAGCAGGCGGCGATGACAGCGGCGGATGACGCGGCGCCCATCGAGCGGCGGTCGGACGCGATCGGGTTGCTGGCCCGGGCCCGATTCGATCTCGCTTCGCGGGCCCTGGTCCCGCTGCTGGACGCCCGCCAGCCGGCCGCGGTGCAGATCGCCGCGGTGCGGGCGTTGAACGCGCAGAGCGACCCCGGCGTGGGCCGGGCCCTGGTCGGCGCCTGGCGGATCTACAGCCCGTCGATCCGGCGCGAGGTGGTCGAGGCGGTGCTGTCGCGGCCGGAACGGGTCGCCGCGCTGCTCGATGCCCTGGAGTCGGGCGACATTCGTCCGG
Source organism: uncultured Planctomycetales bacterium (assembly GCA_964455315.1). Classification (GTDB taxonomy): domain Bacteria; phylum Planctomycetota; class Phycisphaerae; order UBA1845; family PWPN01; genus CAYVVX01. Next base: position 8,501 of record CAYVVX010000033.1, read on the forward strand.
TGGAGCTCGATCCGCAGCGTCGCGATCAGCTTCTGCACCATGCCGACGCGGCGGTGCGCGAACGGGCGGGGGCTTCGCCGGCCGGTCAGGCCGCAAACCGCGACGAGGTCATCGCTGGCTACAGGAAGTCATTGGAGTTGACCGGCGACGCCCGCCGCGGGCTCGCCGTGTACGAAAAGAACTGCGCAAGCTGTCATCGCGCCGGTGATCGCGGCAAGGCCGTCGGCCCGGATTTCAACACCGTCCTGGGCAAGCCGGCCGACTGGCTGCTGGAGAGCATCCTCGACCCCAACCGGCAGGTGTCGCCGAACTACCTCAATTACCTGGTGGTGACTTCTGACAGCCGGACGCTGACCGGCATCATCGTTAACGAGTCGACCGACAGTGTCACCCTGCGCCGCAACGAAGGCGAGCAGGACACCATCCCCCGTGACCAGATCGACGCGCTGCGCTCGACTACCCTGTCGATCATGCCCGAGGGCGTCGAAGCCGACATCACCGTGGAACAGATGGCCGACCTGCTGGCGTTCATCCGCGGGTTTCATGACCTGAACGCGCCCGCGCCCTGAGACGCGGGCTCACACCCGCGTATAGCCGTTCTGATAGGGTGGGTCGACAAAGGCGTTGGCTTCGGGGACGTTGGTCACCTTCATCTCCCTGGCGTCCCACTCGATCCGCCGGCCGGTGCGGACCGCGAGGTTGCCGAGCACCAGGGCCTCGGTCATCAGGCCGGCCCGTCCGAAGTGGCTCATCCAATCCATGCCGAACTTGCCGTCCTTGCAGGCCTGGATCCACTCCTCGTGATGACCCGGCGAGTCGGGCAGCACCTGCGGAGGGCGCTGGTAGCCCGCGAAGTCCTTCTCGGGCAGGAGCCGGGCCCCGTTGCCGTTCGAGCTGGGGATGTAGATGTTGCCGCTGGTGCCGACCAGGAACGAGCCGTTGTCGACCAGCTTGTCCTGGCCGGTGATCTCGCGCGGGGGCAGCTTGCCGCCGTCGTACCAGTGCATCTTGAGCGGGCCGCGATCACCGCGGGCCGGGAACTCCCAGGTGACGTGGCTCCAGGCGGGGAACGAATCGGGCATGCGCTCGGAAGTCTCGGCTTCGACCGCGACCGGGTCGCGCAGGTCGAGCCCCCAGAAGAACACGTTGCAGATGTGGCAGGCCATGTCGCCCAGCGCCCCGGTGCCGTAGTCGTACCAGCCGCGCCAGGCACCGGGCAGGTAAACCGGGTGGTAGGGGCGCATCGGGGCGACGCCGATCCAGCGCTCCCAGTCGAGGGTGTCGGGGATCGCCGGCGTGTCGGTCGGCGTGGGCAGGCCGTTCTTCCAGTACCCGCCCGGCCGGTCGGTCCAGGCATGCACCTCGGTGACCTGGCCGATGGGGTTGGCCCGGATCAGCTCGACGGTGCGCCGGGCGCCCTTGCCCGCGTTGCCGCCGTTACCCATCTGGGTGGCGACCTTGTACTTCTTCGCGGCCGCGGCCACCCGGCGGGCCTCGGCGACGGTGCGGGTCAGGGGCTTTTCGCAGTAGACATGCTTGCCGAGTTCCATGGCCGAGAGGGTGATGATGGCGTGCATGTGGTCGGGCGTGCTGACCACCACGGCGTCGATGTCCTTGTGCATCCTGTCGAGCATGCGGCGGTAGTCCGTGAACTTCTCGGCCTTGGAGAGCTGCTTG
>CAYVVX010000033.1:10187-10921 GCA_964455315.1 uncultured Planctomycetales bacterium
CGCGGACCTGGTCGACCTCGCAGAGGGCGACGATGTTCTCACCCTTCACGCCCTCCACGTTGCCCTCGCCGCGCCCGCCGACACCGCCGCGGGCGATGTTGAGCTTCTCGTGCGGCGAGTTGCTGTCGGCCCGCGCCGGGCGGGTCGAGACCCAGTACCCCGCTGAGGCGGCCGCGGTGAGCTTCAGGAATTCCCGGCGATTGGTGCGACGTGGCATGGTCGTTCTCCTGCATGAACGGCGCTTCGTGGCCCCCGCGGCAGTATGTAGTGATACCGCGAGGCGGGGCGGGGGGCAACGGGGCGGCCTGATGCCTGCAGGGATGTCACCCGCGCCGTTCGTGCAGGGTGCGGAGCAGGCGGAAGTCGTAGATGCCGGTGGCGTGGTTGTCGGAGAACTCGATCTGCATGGCGTAGTTGCCGACCAGATGCCCGCCGGTGGCCCGGACTTCGCCGGCGGGGACACCGGTCAGGATGGGCAGGAGGGTTTTGGCGTGCTTCTCGCGTTCCGTGCGGCACTCGGCGCAGGGGCAGTTCTTCCGCAGGAAGATCGCGGGGAAACGGGCTTCGGCGCCGTCGGCGAAGGTGATGCGGAGTTCCTGGGCGGCGAGGTCGAGATCGAGCCCGACCGGGCGGCACTGTTCGCTGGAGAGGTCTTCGTCGTGGAGCGGTTGTTCGGGCATGAGGGCGTTGCCCGGAGAAGGACAAGCATGATGGGCACGGCCCACCCATTCGGA
>CAYVVX010000033.1:10931-15777 GCA_964455315.1 uncultured Planctomycetales bacterium
GTGGCCGGACGCTACACCGACTCGACGCCGGTGCCGCACCGGGCGGACCACGCTCAGCCGATGATCTCGCTGACCGTCACCTTCAGGTGGGCCTGGCGATGGCCGAAGCGGCGACGGTAGTTCTTACGGCGGCGGAACTTGGCCCCGCGGATCTTGCGGCCGAGCACTTCCGCATCAAGCCGGGCGACGACCTTGGCGCCTTCGACATGGGGCTGGCCGAAGCGGGTGTCGGCGCCCTCCCCGACGGCCAGAATCCTGTCAAACTCGATGGTTTCCTGCCCTTCGGGCATGTCGCGCAGGTCGACATAGATGGTGTCGCCCGAGGTGACCCGATACTGCCGCCCGCCGTCTTCGATGATCGCGTGCACGATTCTCTGGCTCCCGCCGGTTGACCTGCCCCTGGATGGGAGACGGGTCAGACCGCGTTTCTTGTAAGGTTGCGTCTGGCGGGCGGACTTGGACCGCCCGATACGAGCCCCACATTATCCCCGGAGGGCTTCGAGGGGTCAAGTCGGCTCCGTTTTTCGTCCCCGGCGGGCCTCAGTCGCCCCAGCAGAAAACCGGGCTTGACGTCCGGGGCGTCGATTCGCTAGACTCCTGCCCTCTCGTGGAAGGCTGAGCCTTTGACGCAAGCGAGAAGCGCAAGTGGAGGTGGTGCCCTCGCCTCTTGGCGACCTGACAGCACCTCCTTTTTTGTCGGCAGATTTGTGCCAATTTGCACGATCCCGGCTGTGAGGGGCCGCATCGGAGGGCCCCATGTCCGATCCAAAGACGCCCAGGCCCGCGCCCTCGCTCTGGAAGCTGGCCGGTTTGGGCACGGAGCTGGCCGGAGCGGTCATCGGGCTGACCCTGCTGGGTCTGTGGCTCGACCGGCGATACGGTACTGATCCGTGGTGTACGGTCGGCGGTGCGGGTATCGGCATCGTCGGCGGTCTCTACAACATGGTCCGGCAGTCCCTGCTGGCGTCGATCCGCAGGGATGAGGGCGATGAGCCCGAGGATCGCGGCGGCCACGGCGAAGGTCGGTCATGACCGGGCGACCGGGATTATCAGTGCTGCGGCGCCGGCTTCTGATCCTGCCGGCGCTGGCCGGCGCGGCGTGCATGGTGATCGGCTACGGGCCCACCCGCTCGATGAGCGGTGTCCCCGGCCTGCGGGCCATGGCGACGGCGGTCGGGCTGGTGGTCGCGATCGTGTACCTGACGCTGCTGCCGGCGATGCGACGGATGGTGGGCGTGCCCATCACGACGCGGTTTCAGATCGCGCTCATGACGAGCATGAAGCGGTTCTTCTTCACGCTCGCCGCCGGTGTCGCGATGGCGATGTACGGCGACGTGGCCCTGACCGCTTTCGCGATGTGGCTGGGCGGCACCTACGCCGCGCTGATCATGGTGGAAACGTGGATCCTGGTTCGCTGGAGCCGGGCTCTCGAGGAAGTTGGATGATCGCAAACATCCTGGCCGCCGGCGGCAACCCGCTCGAACACGTGGTCGACCACGACATCTGGAACATGGGCCCCGTCACCATCCTGTCGAATCATATTCTGATGATCATCGCGGCCGGATTGCTGGTCATCCTGTTCATCCCGCGGATGGTGCGCGTTCCCGCGGAGGGGGACGAGGTTCAGCGGCTGACCCCGCGCGGCGCGCGCAATGGGATTGAAGTCATCTGCCAGATGCTGCGGGAGTTCGTCGCGCGGCCGGCGCTGGGCCCGCACACCGACCGGTTCATCCCCTACATCTGGAGCGTGTTCTTCTTCATCCTGGCGATGAACATCCTCGGGTTGCTGCCGCTGGAGCCGCTGACCAAGCCGGTCGCGTCCATGTTCGGGCTGCATCACGGCTTCTACGGCGCGGCCACCGGCAACATCTGGGTGACGGGCACGCTGGCGACCTGCACATTCCTGATGATCGTCGTCAACGGGCTGCGGCTGCACGGCCTCTCGTACGTGAAGCACTTTTTCATGGGCCCGTTTCCGCTGAGCCTGCTGATCGCCGTGCTGGAAGTCATCGGCCTGTGTGCCAAGGGTTTCGCCCTGGCCATTCGTCTCTTCGCCAACATGATGGCCGGGCATATCCTCCTGGCGGTGCTGCTGGGCTTCATCTTCACGGCCGGCGCGGCGAGCGCGATGATGGGCATCAGTGTTGCTCTCCCGGTGGTGCTGGGCAGCGTGGCGATCAACATGCTGGAGCTCTTTGTCGCGTTCCTGCAGGCGTTCATCTTCACCTTCCTGAGCTGCGTGTTCATCGGCGAAGCGGTGAACATGCACCACGACGACGCGCATCATGAGGAGGGGCATCACGATCACGAACAGGTGGCCGGCGCGGGCCACCATGATTAGACAAGGATTCAACCGCCATGCCCGTGAAGTGGGATAGCGGGTCGTGAGGCTGAGAGGCGATGGCGACGGGTTGAACGAAAGGAGCCGTTCCCGCCGGTTCCGCAGTGTAGAAAGGACGAAGACATGTTGAGTCGGATTGTGATGTTGGTGGCCGTTGTCGGCCTGCTGGTGATCGCCCCCGCGGTGGCGGTGGCCCAGGAGCATGCAGGTCCTGAGGACAAGGGCGGTTCCCGCTGGTTTGATGACAAGGGCGCGGCCGCCCTGGGCGGCTCGATCGGCGCGGGCCTTGTGATCATGGGCGCCGGCGCGGGCATCGGCCGGATCGGCGGCGGCGCAGTGGAGTCGATGGCCCGCCAGCCGGAGGCTGCCGGTTCGATCAACACCATCGCCCTGATCACGGCGGCGATGCTCGAAGGGGCCACGCTGTTCGCGGTGGTGGTGTGCTTCATGGCGGTCGGCAAGTTCCCCAGTCCCTAGTTGACCCGGCCTTAGCGGACGACGGACGTGGGCGGGACCGTCCCGCCCACGCCCTTTCGCTCATCGGGGCGAAATAAACGAGGTTACGGTTTCATGACCGCACGACGGCTGATGTTGATCGTATTCGGGTTGGTGCTGACGGTGGCCCCGTCGTCCCTGCTGGCCGCTGATGCGCACGCGGGAGAAGGCGGCACGATCAGCATCTGGCACGGCAACTTCGGGCAGGCCTTCTGGACCCTGCTCATTTTCCTGCTGGTGCTGGGCGTGCTGGGCAGGTTTGCCTGGGGCCCGCTGCTGGCCGGTCTGCAGAAGCGTGAGGCGTTCATTCGCGACTCGCTGGAGTCGGCGAAGCGCGACCGTGAGCAGGCCGAGGCCCGGCTCAAGGAGCACGAGCAGCGGCTGCTGGCGGCCCGCGAGGAAGCCGGCGGCATTGTCGAGGAGGCCCGCCGGAACGCCGAGGCGGTCAAGCGCCGCATCGAGGAGGAGACGCGCCGCAGCGCCGACGAGACGCTGGAGCGGGCCCGTCGCGACGTCGCCATCGCCCGCGACACGGCGCTCAAGGATCTCTACGAGCAGGCGGCCACGCTCTCGCTGGGCATGGCCGGCAACGTGCTCAAGCGGCAGTTGTCGCCGGAAGACCACCATAAGCTGGTGGAAGAGGCCCTGTCCGAGCTGCGCAGCCAGACCAACTGAAGGCGAGGGTGATGACCACTTTCAGCGATGACAACATGGCGGTCGCCGATGTCTACGCCGAGAGCCTGCTGGCCGTGGCGGACGCGAAGGGCACGACCGAGGACGTCGGCGCCGAGTTCGCCGACCTGGTCGCGTACGTGGACCGGGATGAGAGTTTCGCGTCGTTCCTGGTGTCGGCGTCGGTGGACGAGGACGCGCGGCGTGGATCGCTGGAGAAGCTGTTCCGCGGGAAGATGAGCGACCTGCTGCTTAACACGCTGCAGGTGCTCAACAACCGCGGCCGGCTTCATCTCATACGGCAGGTGGCCCGGGCGGTGGAGCTGCGCATGGAGGCCCTGCATCACCAGCAGGAGGTGCTGGTGGAGACGGCCATGCCGCTCAGCGATGACCTCAAGACGCAGATCAAGCAGGTGGTCAGCGAGCGGATCGGCCAGGAAGCGCTGCTGATCGAGGAGGTCCGGCCGGAGCTGATCGGCGGGGTGGTCATCCACATCGGCGACCTGCAGATCGACGGGAGCGTGGTGTCCAGGCTGGGCCGGTTGCGGCGGCGCCTGAAGGAGCGGGCCACGGTGGAGATTCACCGGGCCGGGCAGTTTGTGACGGAATAGATACGAAACTGGCAGCGAATCGAACGTCTTCAGCAGGATAAGCGCATGAAGTTCAAAGTCGATGAAATCGCATCGGTGATCGGGCAGGAGATCGCCCAGTACAAGAGTGAGATCGACATTGCCGAGGTCGGCAAGGTCATCGAGGTCGGCGACGGTATCGCCCAGGTGTACGGGCTTCCCAACGCCATGGCCGGCGAGATGCTCGAGTTCGAGAACGGCGCCATCGGCCAGGTGTTCAACCTGGAAGAGAACTCCATCGGCGCGGTCGTCCTCGGCGACTTTCGCGAAATCAAGGAGGGGCACTCGGTGCGCGGCACCGGGCAGTTGCTCTCCGTGCCGGTCGGCGAGGCCATGGTCGGTCGGGTGGTGGATCCCCTAGGCCGTCCGCTGGACGGGCGCGGCGTGATCGAATCACCGCATCGCCGGGCCATGGAGTCCGGAGCCCCGGGCATCGCCGAGCGGCAGCCGGTGGATGAGCCGCTGCAGACCGGCATCAAGGCCATCGACAGCATGATTCCCATCGGCCGCGGTCAGCGCGAGCTGATCATCGGCGACCGCAAGACCGGCAAGACGGCCATCAGCATCGACACGATCATCAACCAGAAGGGCACCGGTGTCATCTGCGTGTACGTCGCGGTGGGCCAGAAGGAATCGACCATCGCCGGCGTGGTGGAAGCGCTCCGTGAGAACGGGGCCATGGACTACACCATCGTTGTCGCCGCGGGCA
>CAYVVX010000034.1:0-5499 GCA_964455315.1 uncultured Planctomycetales bacterium
GATCGAGACCGGCGCCCGGTTCTTTCTCGATCCGCGGCGCAAGCATCAACCCACGCTGCTGGACGACGATCCCACGTTGCGCGCAAAGCGATTCGACTTCCTGCGCCGTTCGATCGAGCTGGCCGCGGAGCTGCGGGCCGACGCGGTGTCGTTCTGGTCGGGGACGTTTCCGGCGGGCTTGAGCGATCAGGCCGCGATGGATCGACTTGCGGAACAGTGTGCCGAGCTGGCCCGGTTTTCCGAGCGGGCCGGTGTTCGCCTTGCCTTCGAGCCCGAGCCGGGCATGTTCATCGACACGATGAGCCGCTTCGAAACGCTCCATGAGCGGGTGGCTCATCCGCTGTTCGGACTGACCCTGGACGTGGGGCATGTCCACTGTTTGGGTGACGGTTGCATCGACGATCACCTCCAGCGCTGGCGCGACCGGTTGTTCAACGTTCACCTGGAGGACATGAGGGCCGGCGTCCATGACCACCTGATGTTCGGCGAGGGGGAGATGGACATTCCCGCCGTGCTGCGGTCGCTCCGCGCGATCGACTATCCCTTCGGTGCGTACGTCGAGCTGTCGCGGCACAGCCACGACGCGGTAGCGACGGCGGAGGCGAGCCACCGCTATCTTCGCGAGGCCGCTGGAATGGACACGCCGACCCGATGGGGTGAGGATGGACGGCGCCGGCGGTCGGCAACGGCACCGCCGCGTTCTGGAGAGAACATGGCTGACCTGGTGGAATGGACGACGCGACACGCCGAGTGGCTGCCGCCGCTGATCTTCATGGCCCGCATCGCCGACGTGTCCCTCGGCACGGTGCGCACCATCTGCGTGGTGCGGGGTATGCGCGGGCTGGCCACCGCGATGGGCTTCCTGGAAGTCAGCATCTGGATCACCGCCGTGTCCAGCGTGATGACCCACCTCCGGGACCCGCTGAACGTCATCGCCTACGCCTCCGGCTTCGCCACCGGCAACTGGGTGGGCATCTGGCTGGAAAACCGGTTGGCGATCGGACATCAGATGGTGCGGATGATCACCCGCGAGCGTGGACGCGAACTGGCCGAGCGGCTGCGGGGCGAAGGCCACAGCGTCACCGAGGTCATCGGCAAGGGCGGGGACGGTCCGGTCGAGCTCTGCTTCACGGCCGCGGCGCGGCGGGAGGTGCCGGGCATCGTGGCCCTGGCCGTAAGGATCGACCCGGACGTCCTGACCACGGTAGAGGATGTACGTTCCACGAACCTGAAGATGTACCGCCGGGTTCCCAACAAGACCGGCTGGCGAGCGGTGCTGAAGAAGAAGTAGTGCATGATGAGTGATGAGCAGGGCAGCAGTGGCCATGTAGTGATCGTCTGGGTGTCTCCCGGATGAAGGAGTGGACGTGATGCGGCGTTTCGGGAATCAATCGTGCGGCATGATGAAATGGTTCGGGGTTCCAGCGTGGATCGGTCCTTTCGCGCTGCTGATGGCGACTGTGATCCTCCCGCCCGGCGCCTCCGCCGCCGACTTCGGCAAACCCAACGTGATCTTCATCCTCGCGGACGACCTCGGCTACGGCGACCTGGGCTGCTACGGTCAGAAGCGGATCGCCACACCGCACCTCGACCAGCTCGCGGCCGAGGGGCTGCGTTTCACGCAGTTCTACGCCGGCAGCACCGTCTGCGCCCCGTCGCGAAGCTGCCTGATGACCGGGCAGCACACCGGTCACACCCGCATCCGCGGTTACGGCGGGGTCAGCGGGCGGGTGCCGCTCGAGCCCGGCGACGTGACCATCCCGGAGATCATCCGCGGCAGCCATTATTCCACCGCCCTGGTCGGCAAGTGGGGGCTCGGTGAACAGGACACCACCGGCCTGCCCACGCGGCAGGGCTTCGAGTACTTCTTCGGCTACCTCACCCAGTCCCATGCCCACAACTACTATCCCGATCACCTCTGGCGAAACGAGGAGCGGGTCGAGTTCCCCGGCAACGTGGTGGTCAAGGGCGTCGCGAAGGAGCGCGACGTGTACTCGCACGACCTGCTCACCCGGGAGGCGCTGGAGGCCATCGACCGGCTGCAGTACGGCCCGTTCTTCCTCTATCTCGCCTACACCATCCCGCACGCCAACAACGAGGCCGGCAAGGAGGGCATGGAAGTGCCCGACGACAAGCCCTACTCGGACAAGGACTGGCCGCAACAGGAGAAGAACAAGGCGGCCATGATCACCCGGATGGACGCGGACGTCGGGCGGATCGTGGAGCGGCTGGCCGCGCTGGGCATCGCCGAGAAGACGCTGATCATGTTCAGCAGCGACAACGGTCCGCATCGCGAGGGCGGCGGTGATCCCGCCTTTTTCGACAGCAACGGGCCGCTGCGCGGGATCAAGCGTGATCTCTACGAAGGTGGCATCCGCGTGCCGACCATCGCCCGCTGGAAAGGCCGGATCAAGCCGGGGCAGGTCAGCGACCAGGTCGGCGCCTTCTGGGACATCCTGCCCACGGTCGCCGAGCTCGCCGGGGTGACGCCTCCGGCGGACATCGACGGCATCTCGCTGGTGCCCACGCTGCTGGGCGAGGACGCGGCGGGACATCCTCAGGCGAAGCACGAGTTCCTCTACTGGGAATTCCACGAGCGGGGCTTGTCCCAGGCCGTGCGCATGGGCGACTGGAAGGCGGTCCGCAAGGGCTTGAAGGCGCCGCTGGAGCTGTACAACCTCGCGGATGATCTCGGGGAGGAGCACAACGTCGCCGACCAGCATCCTGATATCGTGCGTCGCATCGAGGAGTACCTCAAGACAGCCCGCACCGAGTCGACGGAATGGCCGATCCGCGAGAGCGGTTCGCTGTGATCAGGCGGGCCCGCCGCTCGCCACCGAGCGGCCAGCGCCCCGTGCCGGCCATGTCGCGAGAAATGTTTGCGACCGGGCAGCAGGCTGCGCCGTCAGCCTCTTGCGTCGCATCGATGGCAGGATCCCGCCGGGATGATCACTCGGCCGGCCGGCTGGCCGCGGTGATCTCCGCTACGGCATCGAAGAAGGCCCGCTTGCGGTCGGTGTTGATCGACCATTGCACCGGCGGGCACTGGTAGCCGTCACGGTAGTTGCCGCTGCCGTAGTCGAAGAATCCCCAGGAGGCGTAGGCTCCGATGGCGGCGGCCAGGTGGTTCTCCGGCTTGTCGAAGCCGTAGTGGTCGTCCTCGTTGAACAGAATGGGCATGGGCTGATAGCCGGGGACTTCGCGGGTACGGTGCACCATCCTGGCGATACGGGCGGAGTCGCCGACGCCGTTGCCGTGCAGCAGCAGGAAATCACTGACCCGCACGACGTTTTCCTTCGGTTCGGTGCCGCCGCCGTAGCTGGTGCCGGCCAGCAACCGCCGGCCGCCGCGCGTCCGCTTCTTGACCCGCTCGATCTTATCGTGCACCCGCTCGGGCCGCAGGATGGCGTGATCGTAGCCGACGTTGCACTCGTTGTTGACCTCGATGAGCACGTTGCGGTACCCGCGTTCCAGCAGCCAGTCCACCGCGTTGTCCACGCCGCGCCGGACCGCATCTTCGTCGGTGAGCCGCTGGTCCTGCCCGAAGTAGAACAGCCCGACGATCGCCACCATGCCCAGCCGGTCGGCCTCATCGAGCACGGCGGCGAGCCTCCGCATGTACTCCGGCTGAAGTTCGCCATCGGGCGTGAAGGCGGAGTTGTGCCAGGGTTGCTCGCGGCAGTAGCCCAGCGGGCATCCACCCTGGAGATTGATGGTAAAAGCCAGCATGCCATGCTGCCGCCAGTCTGCCATCGCCGCGACGAACTCGCGGGTGTTGCGTTCGGGATCCCACTCCCCCGTGTCCGGGTAGGCCCATCGCTGCCGGGTGTCCGGGTTGAGGTCGTCGAAGATTCCCTGCACCAGCCGGGCGTTGAGCAGCAGCCCCTCGATGCGTTGTCCCCGCCAGGTGCGGCCCGCGTAAGTCGGCTCGCCGTTGATCAGGAACTGATCGCCCCGGATGCTGACGGCGGTTCTGCGAACCGGCGGCGCCCCGGCTGACTGTCCATGCGCCGGGCATGTCCACGCGGCCACAAAAAGCCCGGCCAGCGGCGGCATCCAGCGGCAGGGTGTGTTCAGGAAGTATCTCATCGCCCACCAGCATCCCGGACTGGCACGGCCTGTCAAGTCCTGCTGAGTCCTTGCCGCCGCTGGTGTACTCCATGCCGGCTTGCGGGGTCACTTGGGCGGTCCTACAATGCCTGGCGTCACGCGGCTCCCGTGGCGCGGCGATACCCAAGCATGCATCTGACCAAAGCACCAACCCTGCAACCCCAGGAGCCCAGCAACCTGCCCTGCTCCCCTGTTCATGTGGATGCGAACGCTCCTGGCGGCGATGCGTGGCAGTCCTGCCCGCTGGCTGGATGGCGGTTCCAGGTTCGCCCCGGCTGGCGCGAGCTGTTCGAGCGGCACGGCCCGCGCGACTGGCTGCGGCTGGACGGCGACGATGCGGCGCATCTGGTCAAGGAAAATGACGGGCGGCAGGTCTGGCGGCTGTCACTGGGCGGTCGGCTGGTGTTCGTGAAGCTGATGCTGCCGGGTCGCCGGTGGCAATGGCTTCGCCGGATGGTGCGCGGCAGCGACGCGGAGCGCGAGCGGTGCATCGCGGAGTTCGCCGCTAGCCAGGAGATCCCGACGGTGGTGCCGGTGGCCGTGGGGCGAGCGCCCGGTGGAGACACCTGCCTGCTGATCACCGAAGGAGTACCCGACGCGAGCCCGCTGGACGAGTTCTGGCTGCGCCTCGACGTGCGCGACGAGACCACGCGGCGGATCAAGAACCAGGTCATCGACGCGACCGCCCGGATGCTGGCCCATGCCCACGCCCGTGATTTCGAGCATCTCGACCTGCATGCCGGCAACATCGTGCTGCGCCCGTCGCCGGAAGGAACCTGGCAACCTCTGTTCGTTGACCTGCACAACGTCCGCACCGGCTCGCCGCTGGGCGTCCACGGCGTGGCCCGGAACCTGGCCAGGTTCAACCAGTGGTTCCAGCTTCGCGGCACGCTGACCGACCGGGTGCGGTTTCTTCACCGGTATGTGCACTGGCGCGAACAGCTGGCCGGCGAAACCAACGCGGCGCCGCTGGAAGTGGATCTGCGTGAGCTGGCGGCGATGATCGTCCTGGCCGCGGCCGATCACGCCGAGGCGCTGTACAGCAAGCGCGACCGGCGGGCCCTGCGCAGCGGGCGGTACTTTGCCCGGTTGAAGCTGGCGGATGGCTGGCGGGCCCACGTGTACCTGTCCAGCAAGCACGCGTCGGAACATTCGCGGATGTCGCGGCTGAGCTTCTCTGAGAAGGAGTGGCGACGCTGGCTGGCGGACCCGCTCGCCTGGGTGGACCGGTCCGATCGCCGGCAGGTCATCAAGGACTCGGTCAGCGCCACGGTGTGCCGGAAGCAGTTGCCCCTCGAGCAGGGGCCTCCGCTCGACGTGCTGTGCAAGCGGTCGCTGGCCCGCAATCCGCTCAAGCGGTTGCAGAACCTCTTCCGGGCCTCGCGCCCG
>CAYVVX010000034.1:5509-15696 GCA_964455315.1 uncultured Planctomycetales bacterium
CCTGGCGGCGGGCTCATGCCCTCATGCACCGGCAGATCCCGACTGCCCGGCCGCTGGCGGTGATCGAGCGGCGGCGGCTCGGCGGGGTGGTGGACAGCATCCTGATCACCGAGTTCCTGGAAGATGCGGCCGATCTGGATACGGTGCTGACCGTGCGGATGCGCGAGTTGGCTGCCGGCGAGCAGCGGGCCCTGAAGGCGGCGTTGATCGAACGGCTGAGCGAGCTGGTCCGCAGGATGCAGCAGCGCGGGTTCGACCATCGCGACTTCAAGGCCCCCAACGTGATGGTCCAGTGGAATCCGACCAGTCCGGCGCCGCCGCGGTTTGCCCTGGTGGACCTGGACGGCTTGCGGCGCACGCGAAGCCAGGCTCTGCGGCTAAAGATGCTGGCCAGGCTCAACGTCAGCCTGGATCACTGCAAGCGGGTAACGCTGACCGACCGGCTGCGGTTCCTGCGGGCCTGGCTGCCCGCGCGGCAGCGCGGGGACTGGAAAGCGGTATGGGGTTCGATCGCCGAGATTTCCCATCACAAGCGCGACGGGCGGGCCAAACGGCAGGAAAAGCGCCTGCGGGCCTTCGGGCGGGTGTGAGCCGGTCGATCATTTCTCTTTCCCCCTGCATTCGGAACACCCGGGGTGTTTTCCCTCCATGATCTACGGCCGTGAAGAGGCGGTTGGCCGGCAAACGCACCTCCCTCGCGGTCGCGGCTCGATTTTCCGGCTGAGTGCTGACGGTGACGCATGCGTGTCCTCACCCATTTCGATGCTGACGCCTTCTTCGCCTCCGTGGAGCAGGCCGCCGACCGGCACTTGCGCGGCAAACCGGTGGCCGTCGGCGGGTTGCACCGCGGCACCGTCGCCTCGGCCAGCTACGAGGCCCGCAAGTTCGGCGTATATACGCCCATGCCGGTGAACGCGGCGAGGCGGCTGTGCCCGAAGCTGATCGTGGTGCCGGTGCGGTTCGAGCTGTACGAGCAGTTTTCCGACCACATCTTCGGGATGGCGGGCGAGGTCACGCCGCTGGTCGAGAAGCAGTCCGTCGACGAGGGCTACCTGGATCTGACCGGGACGCGGGCGTGCCTGAAGCGCGAGCCGGAGGAGGTTGCCGAGAAGCTTCGCCGCGACGTGAGGGACTGGCTCAAGGTGACCATCTCGCAGGGGGTGGCGCGGACCAAGCTGCTCAGCCAGATCGCCAGCAAGCTGCACAAGCCCGACGGGCTGACCGTGGTCCCCGCCGGCGACGGGCCCGAGCGGGCCTTCCTGCATCCGCTGCCGGTCAAGTGGCTGCCGGGGGTGGGGCCGAAGGCGGCGACGACCCTCCAATCAGCGGGCATAACCTCTATAGGGCAGGTGGCGGCGCTGCCGCTGCCGTGGCTGGGCGACCTGATGGGCGGACCGGCGCGCCCGATGAGCGACTTCGCCCGCAACATCGACGACCGCCCGGTGGAGCCGACCCCGCCGGAAGCGCTGTCCTACGGGCACCAGGAGACCTTCGCCGAAGACACTACCGACGCGGCGTTCGTCGAGGCGACGCTGCGGCGGCTCGCCGACGAGGCGTTCCTGCGGCTGCGGGCCGACCGGCGGCAGATCCGCACGGTGACCGTGAAGCTGCGCTACACGGACATGGACGAGCACCAGGGGCAGGCGAGCCTGACCGAGCCGACCGACGTGGAGACGCACATCTACCCGCTGCTGTCGCGGCTGCTGTCGCGGCTGTGGGACCGGCGGGTGCGGCTGCGGATGGTGCAGGTGCGGCTGTCCAACGTGTACAGCGGGTTCAGCCAGCTCGACCTGTTCGGCGTGAAGCAGCGCGAACGCGACCTGTCCGTCACCTGTGCGGCGATCCGCGAGAAGTTCGGCGCGCGCGGGCTGATGCGGGCCCACGATTGGAGGCTGGAGAAGGAAGTGATGAGTCATGAGTGAGGAGAAAGTGCCGAGTTCTGGGTGCTGAGTGCTGAGAAGAAGTATGGAGTGCGGCAATTTATTGCCGCACGAGATGTTTGCGGGAATCGATTCGTGCGGGAATGAATTCCCGCACTCCTGCTGCGTGCTGTCGACTGTTGACTTCCCCGGCGACTCCTCCGGCTGACAGCTGAAAACTGATCGCTGACAGTCCTTCATCATGTACATCAGCCTCCACAACCGCTCCGCGTTCTCGTTCGGCTCGGCGTTGAGCACGCCCGCGGAGCTGGTGCGCTTCGCCGCGGACGAGGGGATGCCGGCCATCGCCCTGACCGACCTGGCGGGGCTGTACGCGGCGGTGTCGTTTCAGCAGTCGTGTCAGCAGGCGGGGGTCAAGCCGATCTTCGGGGCCGAGTTGCCGGTGGTGGAAGGAGCGTCGGTCACGCTGCTGGCGAAGACGCTGGCCGGCTATGGGAATCTGTGCAGGCTGATTTCGCTGCATCATCTGCGCGAGTCGCCGGTGGGGTTAGAGGATTTGCGGGAGTATGCGGGAGATCTGGTATGCCTGGTCGGGTCGTGGCCGCGATGGGAGGAGGGCTTAGCGGTTGGTCGGGACCGCGATAGCGTGACCCGCGAACGTCTGGTGGGCACGGCCCACCCTACAGCGGGAACGGCCGACTCGGAGGTCGGCCGCTACGATTCGGGCGGCAATCAATTGCCGCACTCCTTCGGTCACTCATCACGCATCGCTCATCACTCGTCTCTTCTTCCCGCCCTGCGCGACATCTTTCCCGCGAGCCTCTACGTGGAGCTGTGCATTCACTGCCCGGAAGACGCCGTTGCCGCCCGCCGGCGGGCACAACTGGCGGACGCACTGGACATCCCCGTAGCCGCGTCGTGCGAATCGCGATGCGTTCATCGCGAGCAGATGGCGATGGTTCGGGCGCTGGCGTCGATCGGCACGCTTACCCTGCTGGACCGGCCGCACCCGGACAAGCCCGAGGGCGCCTGGCACCTGCGCAGCAGCGCGGAGATGGACCGCCTCTTCGCCCGCCGCCGCGACGCCCTGCACAACACGCGGGTTATCGCCGACCAGTGCAACGTTCTGCTCGACGTGCACCGCAACCGCTTCCCCGCGTTCCAGTCGCCGGACGGGCGGTCCGCGATGCAGCACCTCCGCGAGCTGTGCGTGGCCGGTTGCCGCCGCCGCTACGTCGATGAGCCTCCGCTGAGAGGCATCGGCGGCCCGCGCCCGACGCTGGACGAAGCCCTGGCCCGCCTGGGGCGCGAGTTGCGCGTCATCGACCAGGTCCACTACGCCGAATATTTCCTCGTCTTCCACGAGATCAACCAGTACTGTCGCTCGCGGGGCATCGCCACCCTGGCCCGCGGCTCCGCGGCCGACTCACTGGTCTGTTACGCTCTCGGCGTCAGCCACGCCTGCCCCTTCCGCTTCGACCTGCCCTTTGACCGTTTCCTCAATCCCGAGCGGGCCCGCTTCAGCAAGATGGCCGACATCGACCTGGATCTGCCCTGGGATCGCCGCGACGAGGTCATCGCCTGGGTCTACCAGCGCTGGGGCAGCGACCGCGTGGCCATGATCGGGGCGCCGAACACCTTCCACGGCCGGGCGGCGGTGGTCGAGCTGGGCAAGGTCTTCGGTCTGCCCGCCGGCGAGGTGCATCGGGTCACGAAGCACCTGCCCCGGACCAGTGCCTGGAACCTGCCGCTGGCGGTGGCCGCGTCGCCGGAGGTCCGCGACGTGCCGGTGAACGAGGAGCCGTACCGGACCATCCTGAGCATGGCCGGGGCGCTGGAGGGTCTGCCGCGTCACTGGGCGATGCACCCCTGCGGGATGGTGGTGGCGCCGGAGCCGCTGACCGACCTGGTGCCGGTGCAGCGTTCTCCGAAGGGTCCGCTGGTGGCCCAGTACGAGATGGAGGCGATCGAGACGCTGGGCTTCGTGAAGATCGACCTGCTGGGCCAGGCCGGCTTGTCGGTGCTGCGCGACGCGGTCGACGAGATCGAGCGGACCGAGGGGCTGCGGATTGACCTGGAGCGGGACGTCGATTACGCCGAGCCGGCGACCTGGGAGATGATCGCCCGTGGCGATGCTCGCGGCGTGCATCACATCGAGTCGCCGGCCATGACCAGCCTGCTCCAGCAGTGCGACGCGCGGGACATCGACTGTCTCACCGCGATCGTGGCCATCATCCGTCCCGGTGCCGCCAACCAGGGCAAGAAGGAGCAGTTCGCCCGCCGGCACCAGGGCTTCGAGCCGCCGCAGTATGCCCATCCGTCGCTGGTGCCGGTGCTGGAGAAGACCTACGGACTGATGGTTTTCGAGGAACACATCCTTCAAATCGCGGTGGAGTTCGCGGGCATGAACCTGGGCCGGTCCGACGTGCTGCGGCGGGCGCTGAACAAGGAAAACCGCGACATGATCAAGGAACTGGCCGGCGAGTTCCGCCAGTGCGCCCGGGCCCGGGGGCGCGGGGAGCCGGACATCGAGGCGGTGTGGGGGCTGGTGGAGGGTTTTGCGGGTTTCATGTTCAACAAGGCCCACTCGGCCGAGTACGCGGTGGAGGCGTTCCAGGGGGCCTGGCTCAAGCTGCGCTACCCGGCGCACTACCTGGCCGCGATCCTGTCCAACTACCGCGGGTTCTACGCCCATTCGCCGACGCTGCCGCAGATCCTGTACGTGATGGAGGCGCTGCGGCTGGGAGCCCGGTTCCTGCCGCCGTGCGTGAACCGCTCGCGGACACGGTTCAGCGTGGAGAAGGGCGTGCCGGAGCGAGGGCGTGCGATCCGTGTGCCGGTTGCGCACATCCAGGGGCTTTCCGAGGCGTTCCTGGAGCGTTATCACCGCGAGCGGGAGCGGGGCGTGTTCGCGTCGCCGGAGGAGTTCGTCGAACGCTGTGCCCCGGGCGATGCGGAAATGCAGGCGCTGCTCGATGCCGGGGCGTTCGACGGTTTCGGCGTATCGCGCCCGGCGCTGTTCTGGCGATTGCGGCAGCGGCTCCGCCATGCCGCCGGGGCGACGCTGTGGAGCGGCGGGCCCGCCGGCGGGGCGGGGATCATGCTTCCGGAGGCGGGCGCGATCGGCGGAACACCTGCCGGGCAGGGCGGTCTCACCCCGCCGGTCGAGCTGACGTCCCCGGACCTCTGGCAGGTGGCGCAGCGGGAGATGGACCTGCTCGGCTTCCCGGTCAGTGTCGATCCGCTGAGCTTCCTCGGGCGGGACGCGAAGGGGCGGAACATCGATTGGAGCCGCTACATGCCGGTGAGCGAGCTGGGCAATCATCGCGGCGAGCGGGTCAGCGTCTGCGGCATGATGGTCGCCGACCGTACCAACTCCACCACCCGCGGCGAGATGATGAAGTTCGTCACCCTGGGCGATCGCAGCGGCTTCATCGAAACCATCCTCTTCCCCGACACCTACCAGCGGTTCGGCTACCTCACCGCGTCGCAGCCGATCCTGGCCGCGACCGGCATCGTGGAACCCTTCGAAAACCTTCGCGGGCATACCCTGCGCGTGCTGTCGGTGTCACCACCGATAAGAGGGGAACCACTGAGGCGCGATGTCGGATGCTGCCCACGTGCGACGTAGCTAACGGCCCTTCTTCGAAATGCGACTCGTATCACCAACCGGAATGCCGCCTTGACAGTCGCTTCCTCAGCGTATCCCGGGCGATCTGCACGGCAAGGTCGCGCTGCAGAGGCGTCAGCAGGGACTTGAGCCGTCGATGGGCAAGTACCGCCAGGATCGCGATCGCTGCCACGCCAAGCACTAGCGAGATCACCCCCGCCGCGACGCACGCAGCGACTCCAAACCCCAGCGTGTAGCAACCAAACCCGACACCGCCCGGTAGGATGAGCAGACCCACCACCCCGAGCGATAGTGCAATTGCATAAACATGATAAGTAAACAGAACAGCGGCCCAGCCAGGCCGTGCCCGGCAGGACCTTCGAAATCTGGAGGCACAGAAAACCCACAGGCCCATCAGGGCAACCAGGATGGGTCCGAGGTAGCCCATCGCCTCAGCCAGGAGGCGGTCAGGCCTGTTACTCCTGATCACCACATCCCAGATCAACAAGCCCAGGAACACCCCGGGGAATGCAGCCAGCAGGCAGATCAGCACGCAGTACGCCGGATTGCTCTCCATCAGCCTCAACTGCTTCGAGATCTCGGCCGCCGGCAGCTCCAGGTCGCCCATCGGGTTCAGGTGCCCGCATTCGGGACACCGCCGCGGATCGCCGGACAGGCCGCGCAGGTTGTAGCCGTATTCCAGGCAGTAGAGGTCGATATCGCTGGCTGTGGACCCCGGAAGCGGCGGAAACTCGCTCATGCGACCATTCTACCGTCGGGCACGGTGTCCAGCACCAGTCCCCCCAGATTGCCAGAATGGACCCGCGCGCATCTTCGAACGCCGCCGGTGCTCATCGAACCTTTCCGGCCGGCCGGCGTATCACGTGCATGGAGGCGGCCTGCGGCATACAATCCCCGGTCATGAGCGGTAACGACCAGCTTCGCCCGATCACCCTCGCGTCGCAGAGCCCGCGCCGGGCGATGATCCTGCGCGATGCCGGTATCGAGTTCCAGGTCATCGTGCCGCAATTCGAGGAGCCCGACCACGCCGAATGGCGCTTCGGTCCCGAGGAGTTCGCCGAGTCGGCCAGCTACTACAAGGCCCGCGACGTGGCCGAGGAGCGGCCTTACGACGTGATCCTGGCCGCGGATACGGTGGTGGCGATGGATGGCGAGCTGTTCGGCAAGCCGCGCGACGAAGCCGACGCCCGGCGCATCCTGAGCCGGCTCGCCGGAAGCACCCACCAGGTCATCACCGGCGTCACCCTCTTCGAGCCCACGGCCAGCCGGCGGCTCATCTGTCATGACGTGACCCAGGTTCGCATGCGCCGTCTCAGCGACGACGAACTCAACGCCTACCTGGCCACGCGGCAATGGGAAGGCAAGGCCGGCGCCTACGGCATCCAGGATGAGCACGACCCCTTCGTCGAAGCCATCGAGGGCAGCTTCACCAACGTCGTCGGCCTGCCCATCGAGCTGGTCCGCGACATGCTGACCACCTTCGGCATCCTCACCCCGGCCGGTGTATGACCGCCGCCGCTCCCTGACCAGGCTTGACCCCCCAGTTGCATACGAGGGATGAACCACGAAGACACAAAAGCACAAAGAAGAGGCTATTGGGGGTGCATCTACGGGTCACAGACCGCACTCCCGGTGAGGTCGCGGCCATGGCCATTGGTCGATCCCGCGGCCGGTATTCTCTGTGCTCTTTGGGCCTCCGTGGTCAATCCTGTTTTGTAACCTTGGGGTTGACCGCGGCCAGTTGGCTTCCCGGTGCATTTGTTTCGTCTTTCTCTATCTATGCGTTCGCGGCGTCTTTGCGGTTCACACTTTCTTCAGCTTCCCTCCGCAGGCTGCGTGGTGGGGCCGGGGTTGATGTAGTAGCTGACGCGGTCATTGCGGTCGTCGACCGCGTCGATCGGGGCGATCACGTCGATTTCTCCGTCGTTGTCGATGTCCCCGGCCGCGAAAAGCCCCGGTGAGCCGGCCGTAGCCATGATGTCGATGAACGTTTCCTTCCAGAACAGCTTGCGGTCCGCGCCGGCGCGAAAGTAGGACAGCGTTCCCGGGTCGGCCCCGCCCATGACGATGTCGTTGGCGCCGTCGCCGTCGATATCCGCGACGGTCACGTCCACCGGCAGGCGGTTGTCGATTTCCGCGGTGAACTGCCCGATCACGTAGCCGATCCACAACTTGGTCACGTCGGCCGGATGTTCGAGCCACGCCAGCCGCTGCTGATCGACCGAGATCGCGGCCAGGTCGGTGTCGCCGTCGCCGTCCAGGTCGCCGGCGGCCAGCCGCGACGCCCCCGGGAAGCTGCTGATCGGATGCCGCGTCCAGACGCGATCCGTGGCGGCGAAGTCGGCCGGGGCCTTGTACCAGCTTATCCCTCCCTGGGTCTCGCCCACGGCGGATGACACCACGTCCAGCCGGCCGTCGCCGTCGAGATCGACCAGCACCACCGAGTCGGCGTACGAGCGGCGTTGTTCGTCGATGATCTCCAGCGTCCAGCCCGCGTCGTCGTCGGGCTCCTCCGGGGCCAGGAACACGCCCACCAGGCCGTCATCCTCCTGCGACAACGCGGCCGCGATGTCCGGCCCGTTTACGCCGTCGATCTGCCCGATGGCGACATCGAACCAGGCGACGAAGGTGTCGTCGAAGGATGCCTGCAGGTCGAAGGGCGTCCAATCCGCGGCCATGCGCGGGTTGGCGGGAGCGCGCAGGTAGACGACGCGATCCATGGCCGCGATGACCAGGTCCGGCCGGTTGTCGCCGTTGATGTCGCCGATGGCCAGGCCGTTGACCTCGGCATAGACGTCGCCGCTGTCGACGATGACCGTGCTCCATGAGGAGGGTGACTGCTGGAGGTGGATGGCGACGAAGCCGTTGGGCGTGGTGCCGGTGCCGGCGGGACCGCGCCAGACGGACGCGGCGTCGAGGTCGCCGTCGCCATCCAGGTCGGCCGCCTTGACCGCGACCGGGCTCACGCCGGAGGTCGAGTCGATGCGCACCGAATTCCATTCCGTGACCCCGCTGCCCGGGTTGATGGGCAGGAACGGACAGCCGCACACCAGCGCGAGCGCGCCGGGCACGACCAGCGACAGGGACAGGCGAAACATCCGCTTCATGGCATAAATCTCCCGATCGCGACGGCATGACCTCGCGATTGAATCACTATACGCAGGAGTAATCGTTCCGGCGATGCGCGCGGAGGTCATCTCAGACCGCTCGAGGCCATGGCCGCGCGCAGCTCGGCGACGCCCAGAGCCTTGCCCTGCAGCACGAACTGATCCAGCCGACCGTCGAACCAGGCGGCATCCTCCGGCAGCGCCCGGGCGCCGAGCACCACCCTCCGGGCGGCCGAGTGAACGTACTCCGGGACCGTCGCCGACGCCTTCAACTCGCCGTCGAGATGGAGCACCAGGGCCTCGCCGGACTTGGTGACGGCGACATGGGTCCACTGGTGGGCGGGCATCGGCACGGGCGACGTTTCGACGGCTTGTCCCTGCAGCACCAGCGCGGTGAGGGCGCCGTCGCGGAGGATGAGTTCGAGGGCCACGTCGTCGGCCTGGCCCCGGGCGCTGAAGATGGCCTGGGGAGCGGCCGCCGCGCGGGCGGCGTAGACCCACATCCGCAGCGTGTAGTCATCCTCCGGGAACAGATCCAGCGGGAACCGGATGAAGGTGTCGCGGCCATTAAAGGCGACGGCCCCGCCGCTTCCGCCGGTTCGATCCGGCGCCGGGCGGATGCCGTGCGATTCGACCGCCGTGGCACAGGCCAGGTCCGCCCGGCCCTCCAGCGGCGCGGCCGCGAGGATGTTCTCCGGTCCCTCCATCGGGAGGCACAGGGCGGGCTGGTCGGCGGGGGGCGGCAGCGACGAGACCTTGAAGCTGTGCGGGCCGCCCACGTTGGTCAGTTCGCCCCAGCGGTTGCGGGCGATGACCTTCCAGTAATGGGTCACGCCCGGGGGGAATCCGGCGGGGCTGATGCAGCGGTTCTGCACCAGTCCCGCCCGGCGGAACACGATTCGCGAGAAGTCGGGACGGTCCGAGACACGCAACTCGTAGATGACCCCCTCCGGATCGGACGAGGCGAAGCCGGTCCACTCCAGGCGGGCGGTGCCGAAGGGGATCTCGGCTCCGTCGCGCGGGTACTTGAGCCGGAACGGCGGCGGGCCGGCATGACGGGCCGGCAGCCAGACGCGGTACCTGCTGCCGGCGGCGCCGGCGGTGGCGAAGTCGCACAACCGCAGGGTGGTTCCGCCGTCCCGGGGCACTTCGAAGAGCACCTGCGGGCGGAACCGCGCGTCCGCCTCGACCGGTGACAGCCGCAGGTTGCGCAGCTCCACCTCGCCCAGGGCGTCCAGCCCGCCGGGATTGTGCACTTCGTCCGCCGCGAGCAGCAGCGGGCCCGCGAACAGTGCCGCCCGCCCGGTCTGCTCACGCTGGCCGCTCACGTAGCGCGGGGCCATGTCCAGGTCCAGGGTAATCTCGTCGCCCGGGTTCCAGTCGCGCTCCAGGGCCAGGTAGCCGCCGGGTTCGATGGGTGCTGCGTAGGGCTGGCCGTTGATGCGCGCCTGCGTGCCTGCCGACCACGCCGGGATGCGCAGCCGCAGGTTGAACCTGGCCGCGCCCGCCGGCTCGACGCGCAGCTTGACCCGGCCGCCGACCGGATAGTCGGTCTCCTGGGTCAGCACC
>CAYVVX010000035.1:0-301 GCA_964455315.1 uncultured Planctomycetales bacterium
AGGCGGGCGAGGGGACAGCGCCGCGGGCCTGCTGTCCTGAGCCGAAGCAGGGTCCGGTGCCGGGAACCTGACCCCGAAGCGGGCCGGTCCTGTTCCCCAGCCGTGATGTAACTCGTCAACACCACCATTCTGATCGTAACGATTACCATCACAACGAGTTAGGCGATGAGGCCCAGGCCTGCGTTGATTCCCCGCAACTTTTTTGCGAAATCGGCGCGCTTCCTCTTGCCTGACTAAGGTCATGCGCTACAATGAGTTGTCGAGAGTCGCGCGAGTCCGTGAGCCGCTTGGCCCGTGATAT
>CAYVVX010000035.1:311-15627 GCA_964455315.1 uncultured Planctomycetales bacterium
ATCCCTCGGTGATGCAGGGTGGGGCGGTCGGGTCGTAGCAGCGAGCATGAATCGCGCGACCACTTGTGATCGCTCTCCGAGATTTTGACGATGATTGGGGATATCACCCCCGCATGATCGTGGACAGCGACAGCCGACGTGATATAATCTAAAGGTCCGGGATTCTCAATCCGAACCTGACTAACATAGGGATGTCGCCCGCCGAGCGGATCGGCGTCCCACTCGTCTTCCACTCGCTGCGGCACCCTTGACCGCGCCAATACTTACAGGGTGCCGCACGCCTTTTTTACGGACCGTTTCACCCAACCTTCGATCCGCCCGACTGCCCGACCGGCTTGTGAGCCGGGGTACAGGCTCTTAACATGCATGCTTGCCCGGAGCACGGTTCCGGCCAGTCGTCTCTCGCTTTTTCAACGAGGTGCATCATGGGTCAGCGTATCAGCCGCCGGGCGTTCACCGCGGGCGCAGCTACCGTTGCCACCAGCGCTCTGGCCCGTGCGGCCGAGGATGCCACCCGGGCGCCGGCGAGCGAACTGGTCCGGATCGGAGTTATCGGGCTCGGCAACCGCGGCGACCAGTTGCTGCCGGGCTTCCTGGTCCAGAAGGACGCGGAGATCGCGGCGCTCTGCGACGTGTACACACCTTACGTCGAGGCGGCCAAAGGCAAGGTCGGCGGGGATCCGTTCGTCACCGGGGACTATCGCCGCATCCTGGATCGCAAGGACATCGATGCGGTGGTCATCGCCACACCGGATCACTGGCACGCCCTCCAGTTCATCCACGCCTGCGATGCCGGCAAGGACGTGTACGTCGAGAAGCCGCTTTCGCTGGTGGTGGTCGAGGGGCGGCGGATGATCGAGGCCGCCAGCCGGAATCGCCGGATCACCCAGATGGGGGTGCAGCGCCGGTCGTCGGTGCTGTGCCAGCAACTGGTTGAGCTGATCCAGTCCGGGGCCATCGGCAAGGTCACCTCCTGCCACTGCTACCACATCGACAACGAGACGCCGATGGGCATCGGCTCGCCCCCGGACAGCGACCCGCCCGCGGGGCTGGACTGGGACGCCTGGCTCGGCCCGGCCCCGAAGGTGCCCTACAACGAGAATCGCTGCTTCTACAAGTTCCGCTGGTTCCGGGACTACTCCGGCGGGCAGCTCACCAACATGGGCACGCATTACCTGGACATGATCCAGTGGGCCCTGGGCAAGGACGGACCGATCGCGGTCAGCGCCATGGGCGGCAAGTACGCTGTCGAGGACAACCGCGAGATCCCGGACACGCTGGAGGTGACCTGGGAGTACGAGGGCGGGCCGCTGGTGACCTTCTCGCAGTACAACGCGAACCATGCCCCGGCCAACGCCAAGGGCGCGGAGCTGGAGTTCCGCGGGACCAGGGGGACGCTGTACTTCCGCGGGGGTCGGGTCGAGGTGGTGCCCGAAGTGGTCAGGACGGAGCCGAAGCCGGCCTTGGACCCGCGGCGGCGCGAGGATGTCGCCAGGCAGCAGCGTTCCACCCAGCCGGCCGGCGATGCCCAGGTGTTGACCGGGCGGGTGACCGAGGCCGATCACGCTCGGAACTTCCTCGACGGGGTCAAGTCGCGGAAGCCGTGTGTCTGCCCGGTGGAGGTGGGGCATCGCTCGACGATTCCGACGCTGCTGGGCAACATCGCGTATGACCTGCGCCGGCGGCTGGCCTGGGATCCGGCCACCGAGCAGTTCGTCAACGATGCCGAGGCGAATGAGCGGCTGAGTTACCCGTATCGGGCGCCGTATCGGTTGACCTGATCGGCAAACCGCGGTGCGCGGGTTCACGCCCGCCGGGGCGGCAGAAAGCGGCCCAGCCGCTCAACGGTCGATGCCTCGTGGAGCTGCGCCTTGCCGAAGCCGGGCTCGGCCCCCGCGGCGATGGCGGCCTGCTGGGCGTCGGGAAAGTTGCTGACCATCATCACCGGAACATCCTTGAGCGCATCGTCGGCCTTGCTCCGGCGGATCAGCTCGAGCCCGTCGCTGTCGTCGTCGAAGATCCGCCGATTGACCAGCACCAGGTCGTAGCGCCGGGATCGCATCGCCGCGACGGCCTCTTCGACGAACATCACCCGGTCGATCTCGGCATCGAACCGCCGCGTGATGGCCGTCTTGATCCCCGCGTGATCGGGGCTGCACTGCCCGACGTCGAGCACGCGGGCGGGGGAAGCTTCGTTCATTTCATCAATGCTCCATTGGGGTTATCAACCGGCCGTCAGGATTATAGCGTCATGTTGGCGGCGTGGAGATGATCGGATACTCTGCCCGTGCGGATGCGGGGCGTTCTCCTCATGTCAGGCGGCCGCATCCGGCTCACTCGGGTGGACCTCGTTCTTGCCCGGAGGTCATCGTGGTCGTGCTTGCCCTGGTGCTCATACTTCAGGATCCGCTCAGCGAGCCGCTGGCGTATTCGATCGACGAATTGACCCGCTTCTGCGAGCGGACCGGAGGGATCGCGGTCACGCGCGGCGCTGCTGCGGGAGACACCGACGGCGTGATGGTCCTGGTGGGGCGGGCCAGCGCTGAACAGTACGCCGCCGACGCGGTCAAGGACGTCGACTGGGCCGGGCTGGGCGAGGAAGGCTACGTCCTCCGCCTGGTGCGCGTGCAGCACCGTACGCTGCTGGTCGCGGCCGGCGCCACCGACGCGGGTACGCGGCATGCGATCTATGACCTGATGTGCACGCTGGATGTCGCGTCGACGCCGGCGCGGCTGCCTGAGCCGCTGGACAGGACGCGGATTCCCACCTTCAACCTGCGCGGCATGTACGCTCATCAGCACTGGGCGTACAACCATCCGTACGCCCTGCGGACATGGAGCGTCGACGAGTGGAAGCTGTACGTCGATCTGCTCGCGATCATGCGGGTCAACCTGTTTCAGATCTGGTCCATGGCCGGCATCCTGCCCGTACCGCTGTCCAGGGAGGACGAGGCCTTTCTGCGCCGCTATCCCCCGGTGATCGACCACGCCCGACGCCGGCACGGCATGACCGTCTTCATCGGCGAGTGTGCCAACAACGTGTGCGAGACGAAGAACCCGCCGCCGGTGGCCGAGCGGCAGTACTTCGATGTGGAGGCGTTGAAGGACCCCGGTGATCCGGCCCAGATGCAGCAACTCCGCGCCGCGCGGGAAGCGTACTACCGCATCTGCGACAACGCCGACGGTTACTGGGTGCTGGACAGCGACCCGGGCAAGTGGGACGGTAGCCCCTCGTCGGAGTTCGTGGACATCCTGATGATGAACCGCGAGCTGATCGACACCTGCACGAGGAAAGGCCGGGACGCGAAGCTGATCTACTGGATGTGGTTCGGCTGGGGCACCGGCGAGCGCGAGGACAACTGGCGCGATACGCTCACCGACCTGAAACGCCGCGCCCCGGAGCCGTGGTGGATGACCGCGGCGTGGGAGCCGCACTGGAAGATCGCCGACGAGCTGAACGTGGGCGACCGCGTGATCTACTATCCCTACGGCTCGGTCGAGCCGGAGCCGAGCCTGCCCTTCACCACCGTGGTGCCGCAGAACCTGCGCGACGTGCTCGACGTGACCGGCCGCGCCGGCTCCGCCCGCGGCATCATGGGCAACGCCCAGACGCCCCTGGTGCAATTGCCGAACATCTACTTCTTCGCCCGCGCGGCCTGGGATCTGGAGTATCGCACCGCCGACCGGCGCGAAGTGATGGCGGAGCTGGCCCGGCTGGTCTATCCCGAGCACGCGGCGCTGCTGACCGACTGCTGGATGGCCATCGCCGACACCCGGCCGGCGGAATGGGCGCGATTGGCCGACGAACTCGAATCCCTGGCCACGGCCAATCGCCTTGGCCGGTTGGGCCCGATCGGCATGAAGCTCTTCCCCGACGGCCGGCAGGTCGCCCGCGATCTGGCCATGGAGCTGCGCATCCACGGCACCGCCCGCGACTTCATCCGCAGCGCCGGCGATGCGGACGCGGACAAGACCACCCTGCTCAGGCAGCTCGAACGCTACTGCCTGCTGTCACTGGAATGGCGCCGCCACACCGGCTTCCGCGCCTACGGCACCAACGGCTACGACTTCTTCCCCCTCCGCGAGGCCGCCCACAAGCACTGGTGGCGCGGCGACCATCTGGACAAGGAAGTCTATGCCGCACTGGAGAAGTCGATGGAAGCGGCGTACGAGCCTTGGGAGGCGGAGTTGATCCTGTATCCGCTCAACCACTGAAGCGCCGCCAGAAACTATGGGGATTCACCGCTGACTGCAGTTCCGGGCTCGTCCCCGAATCGCGCCGCCAGCAGTTTTTCCATGCGATCCAGCCTCTCCTGCAGACTCAAGTTCTCCTGCTCGAGTCGGGCTGTTTTGGCCTTCAGTTCGGCCAGCTGCCTATCCTTTTCGTTACGCAGATCACGCAGCGCCTCCACCATCAGGGCCGTCGTGCCGCGCTCTGTGACGTAGAGATAGCCCTCATCATCATGCCCCACCCACTCCGGGAAGATCTGCGCGACCTCCTGGGCCATCAGTCCGATCTGACGGCCTGAAAGCCCTAGTTTTCTGTCCACGGCTTCCTGGGTATAGCTGAATTCCCGCCCGTGCAGGCAAAGAAGCTTCTCCAGTGTCCCGTTCATCGGCGCCACGTCGCGCTTCAGCCGGAAATCGCTCAAGACCGACCACAGACCGCCGCCGGGCTTGGCGGCCATGCCGTTGACCACCAACTGGAACACGCCCGGAGCATTGGTTCCGATGCCGACACTGCCCGCAACCAGCATGCCGTTGGCCGGCGCGGTCGCGCTTCCAGCGTACGCGGTGCCCACCACCATACCTCCCGATACATCCAACCGATTCACGGGTGTGGTCTTCCCGATGCCGACGTTGCCGTCCGCCGCGACCGTCAGGCGTGAGAGGTTGGAAGTCTGCAGCGTCAGAGCGTGTAGCGTGGTCGGCCCGATCCAGGCACCCTCGACTCCTTCGGACGTGCCCATCCAGGTGACCAGGTTATGCGTGCCATCGGAATGGGCGATCCCATAAAAGTCGACCGGAGTGTGCACCTGCAGTTTAACATTCGGCATGGTCGTCCCGATGCCGACGTTGCCGTTTCCTTTGACGCGCATAACCTCCGTGAACATTGCGCTGGACCCATAGCCGAAGGCAATGTCCGCGCCGGAAACGTTGGTGTGGATCTGGAGCAGGGCAGGTTGAATGCCGAAGCCATAGCTGGGTCCGCTCTGACCATACAGGCTGATCTTATCGCCGAGCGTGTTCGGAAAACCGAGGGGGAAGCCGGGCGTGGTCGTCCCGATGCCGACGTTGCCGACACTGTTCACATACACTGCGTCCGCCGGAAGGCCGTCATCGGCGTCCAGGGCATGACCCTTGGGCGCTGACAGCGCTCTGGCGGCATACGGAGCGACAGTGAGCGGTTGTCGGGGAAGCAGCAGCGTATAGGTTCCGGAGTCACAGTTTCCCGGTGCCCCGTCAGTTCGGACCGCGACCGCCAACCATTGCTGATTGCCATCGAAGACCGCGCCGAAATCCAGGTCCACCGTGAATAGGCCGTCTTGGAGAACGACGTTGTCGATGCAGATCGGTCCGGCCACAACCCCGTCCTCTACCGCGGCATTGTGCAGGGTGAACTGAAGGTCGTGACTCCCCGATGCCGGTGAGCCGTTGTCGGTCAGCAGGCCCTGATACGTGAAAGCCGTGCCAAGCGGCACGCCCCGGACAGGAGAGGAGGATAGAACCAGTACAAACCACGTCAGCGGCGAACTGAACCAGGTCCAAGCGTGCATCACAACCCTCCTTCTGCAAGCGCACCTGTTGTGCGGACTACACAAGAACTGGACTGGACACGACGGGAAAAATGAGGAATCTGCGAAGCTGCCCGAGCATCGCAGTGTTCTATACTATGCGACTGGCCTGCCGCCTTGCAAGGCTAAAGTTGCGATTGTTGACCGTGATGGGGTCCAGTAGTCTGCGGTAAAAAGGGGCAGTCGCCTTACCGGGATCGCTTTCAGTGCAGAGGACACAGCTCGGCCCGGAACTGATCACCATTTGCCACAGGCTGCTCAGCGCATCGTCTGCGGCTCACAGAAATGCCGAGGCCTCGACGTGGAACCGTTTGGTCAGCTTGCGCAGGTAATCGGCGGTCAACTTTCGGTCGCCCTTGAGGGTTTTGGAGCCCATGCTGGCGTGATGCTCCGACTACTACACTTCCACGAGTTAGGTCAGTGTTTCGAAATAGAGCGCCTGGCCCTCGATCCACTTGGGGATCACCATGCGCCGATCGATCATCTCGATCGAGTTCTCGGGTTGAACATCGTCTGTGATGGCCTGCGGCGGCATCGGTCGAGCAAGGTCCTCAAACCGGCCGGGCAGCTTATCCCGATCGCGGCGGGTCTTGCCCATGACTGAATCCTTCCATTTGCGTTTGTCGTACGCGGCAACCGTGAGCAGGGCCCGGAGATCGCACCCTGCCTCCAAAGCAGGGTATTCCGTGATCTTGCATCCTTCCATTGCGGTGTTGGGCCCAGGGTAGCTGGTGCCGGTCCCGATGCCACGGGCTGTTCGAGACATGAGTTGAGAAGGCCATCACGCCAACCGGCGCGCGACAACGTCCAGTGATCTCCGTTTCTTCTTCAGCGGGCTGACCGCCTCCTCGCCAAGAGGCCGAGACCCAGAGCCAGGAGCACGAGCGCGCCCGGTTCGGGAACGATTTCCAGGGCGATGTCGTAGCCGTTGCTCCCGGCTCCCCCCGCCGATGCGTGCACGGACAACTCATAGGTACTGCCGGGCATCAGCGTGTGGGCGTAGTCAATGATGACCGGCGAGGACAGATCCGTCGATCGTGACAGGATCACCACCCCGTCCTCCTTCAGGCTCAGCGATGCCGAGCGGTACCAGTTGCCCAGTTCATGCAGGCGGCCGGACAGCAGCACCTGGGTGGGGGACATCACGTGGAACACGGCCGTCATGTCGCTGTTGCCCATCGCGCCGCCGTTGCCGTACATGGGGTCGCCGGTCACGTTGGCCGCGGCGCTGCCTGCCGCGGTGATGCGCGTCGAGCCCAGGGTCGACACCTGGGTCGCGCTCGAATCGCACCAGACGTAAATGACGGTGGCGCTGCCGCTGACGCCGTGATCGAAGGGGCTGAAGTCGCCGGGGTCGGCAGTTACCCGCTTGTCGTAGCCGTCGTAACCGAGATTGATGAAGTCTTCCGCGTAGCCCGTGGCCCTCACGCTGCGTGCCTGGGAGTCGTAAACGAGAGCCGCCTCGACCGATCCCAGACTCATCGCCACCACCGCTGCCGACAACCAGATGCGCGTCATGGCTTGGCCTCCCTCCAGGCTGAATGTCTCCCGTGAAACTCCCTCCGTCGCGCGGGGCGGTAAACCGGGTGCCGGCCAACCTTCAGGTGTGGCCCGGCCGCGCGAGATCCCTGCTCGATCGCGTTCGATGCAATCTCTTTACAGCTCTACACGTCAGGATATCGCCTGAAGGATCGACAGGCAAGCCCCTATCGCCCGGAATGTCGATTCTCCTGTTTCCACGGCTCGTCGGATAAAGGGTGGACTCCGGGCCCGGTGTCTGAGCGGCTCATTAAGGCCGGCCGCAGTTGTTGCGTGGGCGGCAGCGGGCGAAACTGGTAGGCGGGCAGGTGCAGCGTAGCGTTAAGGCAGGGCATGACCTGTCATGTGGCGCGATTCAGCAGTGCAAGGAGTCGAGTGGGACCATCGCACCGGTGTAAATGAGAGAGTAAAGGTTCCATCTGATCCTCAGATGTCATCCAGGCCTGGCGGGTAACGCACATGTCGATGAACTGGAATGGACCGCGCGTGCTCCAGTCGCTGATCATTGCTTCCATGAAGAATCGTCCTTTGGGATCCTCTCGCGTGCTCATGCGACCGCAGGCGTTCACAACGGCTCTTGCAGAGTCATGCTGGCATGCGGTGCTGCTATCCATGCATAGCCATAGGGTCAGGATGAGTAATGCATCCCGTTCTCCATCCAAGGCCGGAAGCAGATGCGCGATGACGTCAAAAACCGCGGATTGCTCGTTTGGACGCAAAGTGCTTTCCAGGACGTCCACCAGGACCTGATGAATCATCACGTATCCCGGGAAAGGCCAGCGATCAAGGGCGGTGCTGCGCACCCAGGAGTCTAGGCACAGCGGCAGGATACCCCTTCTCTTGCTGCTGCAGATGGACTGTAGGGCACACGCGACCTCATACATGGCCCAATCCACTTTCGCCCCGGGATCAGTCCCATCCAGAAACGATGACTGTGCAGAATGAAGGATTTCCTTTGTTTCCAGTGCAAGCAAGTCCAAATCATGCATCAGTCCCGGCTGATCACGCTCCTCTTTGTCTAGTGCCATGCCATGTTCTGCCACCAATCGCGCAAGCGTGCTCAGGTTATTGCTGTCGACCGCCTGCATCACAACACCCAGGAAGGTGTCTTGGAGAATGCTCGAGAGTTTGCCATACCGAACGAGGCTCATGTCCTCCTGCCCTCAAATCTCCCTCCCCACCGCCGCCGCCACCTGCCGGCATTCCTTCATCGTCTGGGCGAACATTTCCGGCGTGATCGACTGGGCTCCGTCGGTCATGGCGTGCTCGGGGTCGTGGTGCACCTCGATGATGAGCCCGTCCGCGCCGGCCGCGACCGACGCGCGGCACATGGCCGGGACCATGTAGGCGTGGCCGGTGCCCTGGGAGGGGTCGATGATGATGGGCAGGTGCGACTCGCGCTTGACCGCCGGGATGATCGCCAGCGGCAGCGTGTTGCGAACGTAGTCTTCGCTGGTGCGGATGCCGCGCTCGCACAGGGCGACGTTGGGATTGCCGCCGCTGATGATGTACTCCGCGGCGAGCAGGAACTCATTCAGCGTCGCGCTCCAGCCGCGCTTGAGCAGCACCGGCTTGCTGGCCTTGCCGCAGGCCATCAGCAGGTTGAAGTTGTGCATGTTGCGGGTGCCGACCTGCAGCACGTCGGCATATTTGCACACCAGCTCGACCTGGTCGATGGACATGACCTCGGTGACCACGGCCAGCCCGGTCTGCTCGCGAGCCTCGGCCAGGATTTCGAGACCCTTCTCACCCATGCCCTGGAACTGGTAGGGGTTGGTCCGCGGCTTGAACGCGCCGCCGCGCAGGCCCGTGGCCCCGTGCTCCTTCATCATGTGGGCCAGTTCGAGCACCATCTTGCGATCCTCGACGCTGCACGGACCGGCGAGGACGGCCAGCTTCTTTCCGCCCGCGGAGAGTCCCAGCTTGCCGCCCAGGGGGATCACCGACGGCTCCGGATGGGCCTGCTTGCTGGCGATCTTGTAGGGGGCCAGGATGGGCACCACCCGATCGACGCCCGGGCAGTTCTCCAGGGCCCCGCGATCCTTGTTGCGGTCGTCGCCGACGCAGGCGACCACGGTCCGCTCGGTCCCGACGATGACGTGGTCCTTGAGGTTCATCTCGCGGACCAGCTTGACGATGTGATCCACGTCCTCTTTCTTCGCACCTGCCTGCATGACGACGATCATGGTTTTGCTCCGGTTATGGGAAGCGGTGGGGCGGTCGCAGCCGCCTCATGCGTCCCCTTGTTCCTTCCAGCTCCCAAATGTTACAAAGAGATCAACCACAAAGGCACAAAGAGCACAGAGAGTACCGGCGACGGGAGAAGCAGATCGTCATCGCCGCGACTTCGCCGCGGGCGCGGTCCGTGATCCGCGGTGCCCGTGCTGAATGGCCTCTTCCTGGTGCCTTCGTGTCTTTGTGGTTCATTCTTATGCAACCGGGTGGCTATCACTTCTCATCAGGCGGCGATGCGCCAGCCTGCCTCCTGGTCCTCTTGTGAATCCGGATTCACATCCGCCAGACATCGTTCGATGCCGTCCAGCAGGGCGTGCGTCCGCCTGACCTGATGTGCCGCCAATGCGAGCAACTCTCGAAGTCGCGCGAGTGCGGCCTGATCCGTATGATTGCCTTTGTCATTTCTCACATCTCACCTCTCACTTCCCCAGCGTCTCCCGCCCGCCCAGGTACGGTCGCAGGGCGGCGGGCACGCGGATGGTGCCGTCGGGGTTCTGATGGTTCTCGACCAGGGCGATGAGGATGCGCGGGCTGGCGATCACGGTGTTGTTCAGCGTGTGGCAGAAGCGCAGGTTGCGCTGGCCGTCACGATAGCGCAGCATCAGCCGCCGGGCCTGGTACTCGTAGAAGCGGGACGCGGAGTGCGTCTCCCCGTAGTTCCCGCGGGAGGGCATCCAGGTCTCGATGTCGAACTTCTGCACCTGCCCCTGGCCCAGGTCGCCGGTGCACACGTTGACCACGCGATACGGGAGCTCCAGGGCACCGAGCACATCCTCGGCGTTGCGGACGATATCGGCGTGATGCCGGCGGGACTCCTCCTCGTCGTTGCGGCAGATGATGACCTGCTCGACCTTGTCGAACAGGTGGATGCGGTAGAGCCCCTGGGTGTCCTTGCCCGCGGCGCCGGCCTCGCGGCGGAAGCAGGTGCTCGACGCCACGTACTTGCGGGGCAGGTCGGCCTCGGCGAGTTCCTCGTTGCTGTGAAACGCAGTCAGCGGCACTTCGGCGGTGCCGACCAGGCTCATCTGGTCGCGCTCGCAGCGGTAGGCCTGTTCCTCGCCGCCGGGGAAGTAGCCGGTGCCGACCATCATCTCGTCGCGGACCAGCACCGGCACGCCGAGCTGGACGAAGCCGCGCTGGACCATCAGGTCGACGGCCAGGCGCAGGACGGCCTGGTGCAGGGCGACGCCGTCGCCGCGGAGGACGTAGTTGCGGGCGCCCGCGAGCTTGACGCCGCGCTCCAGGTCGAGCATGCCGAGCGCGGTCATCAGTGTGACGTGGTCCTTCGGCTCGAAGCCGAACTGCGGGGGCTCGCCGATGCGCCGCACCTCGACGTTCTCGGATTCATCCCTGCCGATGGGCACTTCCGGTGCCGGCGGCTGGGGCACGGTGAGCAGGGCGGCGTCGAACTCGGCGGCCACCGTGCGGTGCTCGGTTTCCAGGTCCTTGACCCGGTTCTTGAGCTGTCCGACTTCGTCGAGCAGCTTCTGCCCCTCGGCCTTCAGGTCCGCGTCGGACCGCCCGGATGCCAGGGCGTCCTGGTACCACTTGCTCTTGGGATTCTTGTACAGGCCGATCTGCCCGCTGAGTTCATTCTGCCGGTGCTTGGTCTGGTCGAGTTCGGTCTGCAGGGCCCGGCGGCGGTCGTCCAGGGCGCAGATGCGGTCGATGTCGCAGGCGACGCGCTTGTTCGCGGCCGCGGCGCGGAACCTCTCAGGGTCCTGGCGGATGAGCTTGATGTCGATCATGAACGATCCTGCCTGATAAGAAAAAAGCCCTGAGATTCACCTTGGTGCGTCTCAGGGCTTTGAGGCTCTTTTCGATTCAGCCGGTCATGCCCGCGGACGCACGCTCCTGTTAAACCAGTAAAAGAAGGCGAAACTATAGCTGAACGAGGAGGGGGCGGCAACGGACGCCTGTCCGCCAGGACGGGAAGAACCGGGATGGATCGCCTTGGTGACCATGCTGATACAAGAATAGCAGTTGCCTGCACGCCGGGTCAAGCCGGCAGGGCGGATCGCTGGGGCGGGCGTCCGATATGCGTCCGGAGGGACTCGAACCCCCAACCCTCTGGTCCGAAGCCAGATGCTCTATCCAATTGAGCTACGGACGCGGGCGGTTCGCGCCGGACCGCTCCCCGGGCTCAGGCGCCGGCGAACGGCAGCAATGCCAGGAAGCGGGCCCGCTTGATGGCCCGGCGCAGATCGCGCTGCTCGCGGGCGTTGGTGCCGGCCCGCTTGCGGGACATCATCTTGCTGCTGGCGGTGAGGAACTTGCGCAGGAGGTCGACCTCCTTGTAGTCCACCAGGTCGCCCTTCCAGTTGTCCCCGCCGCGATCGGGAAAGCGGCACTTGCCCCGCTGACCGCGCGGCTTCTTGGTCTTGGTATCAGCCATTCGACGGACTCTCCTGTGACGCCATCAGCTTCTTGAATTCAGTTTCCTCGACCACCTCGGACTCGTCGATGAGCATGATGGGGATGCCCTCGCGAACCGGATAGCGACGACGGGTCGCCGGGTCGGTGCTGTACAGCCAGTCGCCCACCTGCACCAGGCGGGCATGGGTCTCCGGGCATACCAGGATCTTCATCAGCTCCGGGTCGATCACCTGCGCCATGTTCCTGGCATCCTCATCATCAACCCCGGCGGAAAGCGCCGGGAACGGCCATCCGGGCCTCTCGGAGGCCCATGCGACGAATCAGACAAGATAGCGTGCCCCCGCCGGGCAATCAAGACCGCCGGATCAGAAGCCCGCCGGAAGACGGAGGATACGTTCGAGGCTCCCCGGGTCCGGCTGGCGGGCGGTCAGGGATTCCACCACGTCGGCGGGCAGCGATTCCAGGGGCAGAATGCGATAGGAACGGGTTTCGGGGACGTCCTCGACCTGGCTGGGCATGCAGCGGCACAGCAGGGTGGCCACCTGCAAGTGCCGGTCCAGGTAGACATACGGGCCCATGGGCCGCGGCCCGTCGCTCAGTACCCGGGCGACCACCGTGTCGGGCCCCCGGGCGCTGACCGGACCCTCGACCGCGTACCGCCGTCCCGGCAGCGGCTCCCCGTAGGCGGTCCCGGCGCCGGTTTCGATGGCCGAGGAGACGAAGACAACCCGGGATGCAGTTCGCAGCGTACCCGGGGGCTGAAGCACCTCCGAGATGACCGGAAAGCCGGTGCGGCCCAGGGTCAGGCGGATGCCTCGCCAGGATGGCTCGTGCCCCAGGGGGGATCGGTGTCGCCACCAGTAGCTGACTTGCGGGCAGGTCTGCCCCATCAGCGTGACCTCCGACGCGGCCACGTACAGCACGGGGACCGGGCTGTCGGCGCTGCCTTCCCCGGAGGGGTCGTCGCTCATGATCGGGTCAGCGCCGGACGGCGGCAGGTCCGGGTGGATCTCCTGCATGATCAGCGGCTCAAGCCCGTACGGCGCGGCTTCCAGGGAGGCTTCCTCGGGCTTGTAAAACACGGCGCGGTCAAAGACGGCGGCGGTGGCATCGTAGAACTGCTGACGATCAGGGGGGATCCTGGCCGCGCGGGCCTTGTCCTGGGCGTCGTCCTCCGGAGTTCGCGCGCACCCCGCGCAGGATCCATAGGTTGGGCATCCGCTCAGCAGCGGCAGCAGACAAATCAACAGCACGGTGGCGACCGCTGCCATGCCATGCCTGAAGCGGGATGCTCTCACGTTCTCGTGCTCTCCGGATCCGGGGTCGGTACGGATGCTGACTGGCCGCCGCCGGGACCATTATCCCCAAGCCGACTGACTCCGCAACGCCGGGAGCGGGTGGCCGGACAGGACGCCGGATTCCGGACTCCGGGTGGCCCGCGTCGGCGCCGGACGCTTCGGCTTATCGCGTGGATGGTTTCATGCTAGACTGGCGATCCGTTCGGCGGTTCATTCGAGATGGCGGATTGCGGGTTGGGAGATCGGGCATGATTCGTGTTGGTGTCATCGGGGCCGGGTTCATCGGCCGGAACCATTTCAACCAGTATGAGAAGCTCGCCGATCGCTGCCGGGTCGTCGCCCTGTGCGACAAGGACGCGGAGCGCAGGGCCGGTGACTGGTCCAAGGTCGGCGGCAACCTGGCCGACGCCCAGGGCAGCAAGCGCAACCTGGACGCCATCAAGCCCTGTGTGGATTGGCGCGAGCTGATCGCCGAGGCCGGCATCGACGCGGTGGACATCTGCGCGCCCACCCATCTCCACCGCGAGATCAGCGTAGCCGCCCTGGGCGCCGGGAAGCACGTCCTCTGCGAGAAGCCGATGGCACTGTCGGTGGAGGACTGCGACGCGATGATCGCGGCCGGCAAGGCGGCCGGCAGGGTGCTCATGGTCGCCCAGGTGATCCGCTTCTGGCCGGAGTACGTATGGCTCAAGCGGGTGTTCGACAGCGGCGAGTTCGGCCCGCTGCGGGCGTTGCACCTGCGGCGGCAGACCAGCGCGCCGACGTATTCACTGGGCAACTGGATCATCAACCCGGATCTGTCCGGCGGGGCCATCGTGGACCTGCACGTGCACGACGTGGACTATGCCCTCCATTTGCTGGGCAAACCGAAGCATGTCTACGCCCAGAGCTACCCGCGCAGCGGCGGCGGCTACGACCGGGTCCACGCCGCGTGGCACTACCGGCCCGAGCTGGTGGTGCAGGTGGAGGCGTTCTGGGATCTCTATCCCGGATTCACCTTCAACATGGGCTTCACCGCCGCGTTTGAGAAAGCCTCGGTGGTGTGGGACATGAAGGGCGGCGTCCCGCTGACCCTCTACGAGCCCGGCAGGGAGCCCCAGCAGCCCAAGGTGCCCGAGGAGGACGGCTACCTCACGGAGATCGCGTACTTCCTCTCCTGCATCGCGGAGGGGCGGGCGCCGGCGGTGACCACACCCGAGCAGAGTCGCGACGCCATCGCCATCGCCCTGGCCGAGAAGCAGTCGGCATCGACCGGCGCGGTGGTGGCGATCCGCTGATCAACCGCTCCGCGGCTCGACCGACCTGTCCGCGGCTATTACACTTCTCCGATGCAGCCGGAGCCGCCATCCATTCCCCCGCCGTCGAAGAAGACCGCCCTGGGGCTGGTCTTCCTCATCGTAGTCATCGATCTGCTGGGGTTCGCCATCGTCCTGCCGCTGCTGCCACGGTATGCGGAACGATTCGGGGCTTCCGGACTGGTCATCGGCCTGCTATTCTCCAGCTACTCCGCAATGCAGTTCCTGTTCGCCCCCATCTGGGGGCGGGTCTCCGACCGGGTCGGGAGGCGGCCGGTGCTGCTGCTGGGGTTGCTGGGCTCGGTGGTGTTCTATGCCCTGTTCGGCGTGGGCACCATCATGGAGAGCCTCACGCTGATCTTCGTGTCGCGGTTCGGAGCCGGCGCCTGCGGGGCCACCATCTCCACCGCCCAGGCCTACATCGCGG
This sequence comes from uncultured Planctomycetales bacterium, assembly GCA_964455315.1. Taxonomy (GTDB): domain Bacteria; phylum Planctomycetota; class Phycisphaerae; order UBA1845; family PWPN01; genus CAYVVX01. The sequence continues at coordinate 15,277 of CAYVVX010000035.1, forward strand.
ACGCCACCGGCCCCAGCGAGCGGGCCCGCGGCATGGCCATGATCGGTGCCGCGTTCGGCATCGGGTTCACGCTGGGACCGATCCTGGGGTCGATCGCGCTGCCGCACGCAGCCGCCCCGGGCGAGATAGAACCGCTCAACGCGCTGCCCGGCTTCCTGGCCGCCGGACTGTCGTTCATTGCCCTGCTGATCGCCGTGGTCAAGCTGCCGGAGTCGCTTCGCCGCGACGCGGCGTCATCGCCGGCGGCACACGAGTGGTTTCGCGCGGACGCCATCCGCCACGCCCTGCGCGTGCCGACGGTCGGGCTCCTGCTGCTCCTGTCTTTCATCACCGTGGCGGCGTTTACACAAT
>CAYVVX010000036.1:0-8275 GCA_964455315.1 uncultured Planctomycetales bacterium
CGGGTGCCAGTTCAAGCATGGTCGGCCCGCGAAACCAGGGCGGGCTGACGTGCCAGTTCTTCGAAATCTGGACGGGCAGTCCGGTCGGGAAACCCTCCGCGTCGCGAAGCATCGGGGTCATCCCGATGATGCCGGGGAACTCGTCGCGTTTGTCGCGGGCGAACACCAGGCGCATGGTCCTGGGAGCATCGTCGGGGTTCTGAATGGTCAGCGCGACACGCTCCAGGAGATCCTGATCCTTCTGCGGCGTCCATCGGCCGCGGGCATGGTTGCCGAGTTCCACGCGATAGCAGCCGCGCAGGGGGTCGTAGCTCGATTCGAGCGGGTGAGCGTAGGGCACGAGGCCCTGGGCTCGAACGGCGACGTCTTCCCGGCTGCTCAGCTCCATCGCCACGCGGCGCGAAAGCGGCCTGCCGTCATTCCCTGCGTGGGCCAGGAAGATCAACCCCGCGGTCATGGTCACGTTCTTCTCGACCGGACCGTGCCACCGGGACACCGTGCCGACGCGAATGGTGCCCGGTTTCCCGTCGATCGCTTCGATCCACTCCGAGCCGGGCGCACGCAGGACCGCCAGTCCGCCCCCGTGGCCTTCCCGCTGCTCGAGCAGTACCGCGCGATCGGTGCGCGATCCGAGTCGAAGCCGCTCGTCCGCGGCATCGATGCTCATCTCGATCCGAGCATCAGCCAGCGCAACCCGTGGTTTCAGATGGAGGATCAGGGAGAAGCGGTCCGGCCAGCAGACCAGCTCGAAGTCTGCATCCGCATCGTCGAAAACCGCTCCCTCCTCATCCTCGAACTTTACATTCAGCATCTCGATGCGCTGCAGGAACCGCCCGTGTTCGATGATGCGGACATCTTCGACCTTTGGCGCGACGGCCGAGGCACGGTAGGCCCGGCCACCCGCACTGAGCCGCACACTGAGGTTCACGCGCGGCAGATCGAACACCGCGTTGTTCCCGGCGATGAGGGCCTCATCCTCCGATGGCGCTGGTTCCAGTACACCGGCACGAACCAGCGAGCCCGAATCCACATCAAAGGCAATTCCATAGGCGTTCGTCTGCACGCAGAACACGCGATGACCATCGGGCCCGCGGCCGCGCCAGCCGTATGGCCACCACATGCAGCCGTAGTCCCCGGCGTGCCGGAGGAGCCCCGGGGTGAGCGGTTCCGCGGACAGGCGGGGCAGGCCGGGGAACGATACCAGCACCAGTATGACCACCCAGCGATTGATCATGCGCGCTTTCGAGCAAGAAGGTGACGTTGCGACGATCCGTATCCTATATGGGCAGGGGGGTACAGCCCAGCTCCACAGGTGCACGGATACTCACGGGGTGCTCAGAGCCGTCGCCCAGCGGAGCACCAGTCGGGCCCCGCGATTGGCCTGCGGGAAAGCCTGATCGGTGTTTTCGACCGAGGGAAAGTAAAGCTGGCTGGTGACGTCGTCCGGAACGGTGGAAGGCTCAATGCGCCAGGCGAACGAGGAGCGACCGGCATCGAGATCCGCTCTGACCTGCCGGGTCACGTCGAGCTCGACGTATCGACCACCGGCCGCGGCCGCGAGACCGGGCGCGCGGTAGTTGCCGATCAGGCCGAGCGATGGGGAATCGCCGTCAGCGATGGACACGGCGCCATCATCCACGGCATCGATGTGCTGGACGATCAGTTCAAGCCGGGAAGCGGATCCATCCTGCGTCCAGATGAGATCGGTCCGGGGGATGCGCAGCCGGGCCTCGATCAGGTCATCCGCGCCACGTTTCGGAAGATCGTGGATGCCCACGGGAACGCAACCTTTACCATCCTGTTTGCCCCAGGCAATGACCACGCCGTCTGTGGCCAGCGTGGGGCCGGCGAGCAGCACATAGCCGTCCTGCGGGCCGCGCGGTCGAACGGCATGCTGCTCGGCCTCATCGAGCAGCGCCCCGGCAGTCGGAAAGGTCTCCTCCGATTCGGGATTCTCGAGGATCGCAAGGCGTCTGCGCAGCTCATCGGCAAGGTTGCGCCAGCGCCGCTGCTGGCGCACTTCCAGATCGCCCCGTTGACTGATCGCCTCCGCGGTCTCCCGATCGGCTTCCACTTCGCTCGCGTCCCGGGTGGTGTTGTGCAGCAGCTTGACGAACTGTCGGGCCAGTGCTTCATCGCCATAGCAGAAGGCCAGCCGGTCGACGACGAACTGGTCGTAACTGCGCTGGGGATGCCAGGAAAAGTACTCGAAGGCAAGGTAGTTGATCTCGTTGGCCGGGCTGACCGGACCGGTCTGCCCCTTGATCACCAGTCCGGGGAGCTGTTCCTCGGCGACCCGCCGGCAGGTGAACTGGATGGCGGTCGAGCAGTCGTCGAGCATTGCCGCCGGCGCCGACCACCAGCGCTTCGGATCGACCGGCGCTCCCCAGATGCTGCCATGATGCAGCAGCCCGATGTGATCGCGGAACGCGCCGGGCGGGGGTTTGAGTCCTTCCGGCCAGCTACGCGGATCGGTCATGCCGGTATAGGTCCACTGGCAGATGCTGCCTGCGGGGAACTGCTTCAGGAACCTCGGAGGATAGCGGGGATTGTCCTTGAGATGCCGGAGACCGCTTTCGCTGAAGCCGACATAGCTCGCGAAGGTCGCCCACAGGTCCGGGCGCAGGCGTTTGATCTCCTCGATCACCGGAACCTCCGTGTACATCATGTCCCAGAGAAAGTTGGGATCATTCTCCGGTCGTGCCTTGGCGGCCACGCAATCCGCGCAATAGCACTCCATCAGATCACCGTTCTCGAGGTTGACGCCACCGATGTCCGGGCACTCCCTGAGCAGCCATCGCGTTCCCTCGCGCAGCCACTGCTGATTCTCCGGCTTCGACGGGCAGATCGCCTCCGCCTGAATGCTGCCGTCCTTGTTGCGCCCGCAGAGCTGGGGCTGATCCCGGAGCCAGCCGATCAGGCTGTAGCGGTTGTGCTGGCTGAAGATGAACCCGCCGTACGCGGCCTGCGTGCAGACGCCGGGGAGCATGCGGACGTTGCGTTCCTTCGCGTAGCGGCTGATCTCGCGCCCGGCCTCGACGCCGCCGTGCTCATCGCGCAGGAAGCCCCACACGATGTAGCCGTTGAACTTGTGATCGCTGAGGAAGTCGACCGCCGCCTTGAAGTGGGTCAGAAAGCCGTCCACGGTGTAGGGCACCACCGAGGTGCCGCTGGTGCCCTTCTGGATGGTGTGCATCTCCGCGACACTGTCCGACCAGTTGAGCTGCCCGTCCCAGGTCCAGAGGATGCGGTACTTCAGCTCGGGGGCATCGACGACATCAGGATTACCGTCGATCGACGCGCTGCGATCATCCAGGCGAAGTCGCCAGCTCAGCAGATCGCTCACGGCATTGTTCACGCCGACGACGGTCCGACCTGCGCCGATCAGCACCGGCCGGTCCCTCACGCGCCCCAAGCGCAGCAGAAAGCCCTCGTCCCCCAGTCGATCGAATCGCGCATCGCCCTTCGTAGCCTCCGCGACGAGCGGATTGTCCATCGGCGTGCCCAAGGCGATGAGCAGCTTGTCGCTGCGGGGCGGAGCCTCGCCGCTGATCACTTCCAGTTGTGCACCGGTCCACGATGCCAGCCGCCCGGAGAGTCGCTTTCCGGCGTGGATCGCATCACCGGGGGCGTAAATCGCCGCCTGGGCAGTACCGTCCTTGACCAGGTGCGGACCCGCCTGGGCCGCGGGTAAGGCCGCAGAGGTCCCGGCCAGCAGCGCGATTGCCGTCATGCACTTCATCCGCCTCACTCCACTGGGGTTCATGGCGCAGCTCCGGTGGCGCTGCCTTCCGAGCCCTGCTTCGACAGAGCCTCCTGCATCGTTCGCACCGCGTCGATGGCCCGGTCGAGAGGAGCATCGTCAGGCACAGCCTTTTGATACACCCGACGGCTGTCCGCGATGGCTCGACGGATGAGCTCAAACGCGAGCCGGCTCTTGCGTGACGCCTTCGGCTCATGCTCGGCCAGCCGCGATTCGATCTCGTCCATGCGCGGGAGTGCCTCGGCACGCGTCAACTTGAGAACATCCACCAGCGCAGACAGGCGTTTCAGGGCCGCACCGCGCTGCCCGGGGTCGGCGATGTCGGTGACCCGCTGCACCTCGGCCTCCAGCGCATCCGCGGCGGTGAGACTCATGGGGCTGTTGAATTCGACGGTCTGGTTTGAGGAGGTGATATGCTGCCGCAGGTAGAGCATGTCTTCGGCGAGCTGCCGGGGCACCTCGCGGCTGAAGAAGCGGCGATGGACGCGGTCGATGAACTCCTCCCAGGTCTGGGCCGGCTCCCAGCAGGCCTCGCGAAAACCCAGGCTGGTCAGCGTCTCCGGGATCAGATCCACCGGATACGGCACGTCGTTGATGTACCAGTCGTTGCTGGCAAAACCGATCTCCCACGCGTTCGCATAGCCCAGGTACCCCTGCTCGGCGCACAGGCGGGCGTGCGCGAAGACGTTCTGCAGCGTCGGCCAGTAGGGCTTGTCCCAATGCTGGGCGTTGCGGGTGAAGAACGGAACCGGAAGGTTGCGGTTGCCCGGCCCGGGGAGCTTGAATTGCTCCCAGACGATCTGCCACTCGATCCGCGGATCCTTCATCTCGCGGATCCGCTCGAAGTACAACGGATCGTCATAGTGCGGCAGTTGCGGCAATCCACTGTGGTATTCCACCAGCCAGACCAGCTTGGCGCGGGAATTGCGTTCCCAGACCCGCTTCATGAGGGTCTTGAGAAACAGGATCTCCGACTGGCCGTAGCGGCGGGAGCTGAAATCGTCGAGCTTCTCCCCGCACGTTGCACAGGTGCAGAGCCCACCCTCGTCGCGGGGTTCGATCCACACGCCGTCGGCTTCGGGAACGGTTTCCAGCCACTCCAGGGCGTACTCGACCATGAGCCGTTGCGATTCGGGATGCGACGGGCACAAGCCGCTGGTGCCAGATGCCCTGGTCTCAGGATGCGTTTCAGCCAGCTTCTGAACACCATGCCAGAAGAAACCCCCGCCGCCGACAAGAAAGGTGATCCCGCGGGCCTGGGCATACCGGCAGAGTTCCCGAAGGTCCTCGATGCTCAGTCGGGTGCTGGTGATTTCGAAGGTCTCGGGAAACCGCCTGGACGGATACATCCCGGCGATCCACCAGTGAATCTGGTTGATGCCGCCCTCGGCCATGCGTTCCACAATGTGTTTCCAATGGTCGAGCGTGTATTGCGGCGTCACTCCGTATTGCGGCAGCAGGTACGGTCCGCGGATGGGGATGGCGGGACTGCGCACGAGTTTCACCTCGCGAACAACCACGTTGTCGTCCGGGAGGATGTCCAGCAGGAAGTCGCGGGCGTAGACAGCGCCGTGCCAGACGCCTGTGGGCGATCGCCCGGCGATCAGCAGGTACCTGACCCCGGCACGCTCAAGCGTCTGGATACCGAACCCCTCCTCGCTCAGGAAGGGAAGATCGGCCGCTCCGCCGGTTTGATCACGGATCAGCTCTTTAATGATTGGCTGGTTGCCGCCGGAGCCCAGCAACACCTGGATGGGCGCGGCTTCCTGCTCGGCCTGCGCGCGGGACAGGACTTTCCAATCGACACCCGCACACGTCCGACCCCAGTCGACGAGCTTTCCGGCCGCCAGCCGCTCGAGATCCCCGGCATCATCGGCGACGACGATCACCGCGCTTGGCCGGCCGTCCTTGACGAGGGTCATGAACACGGGGGCATCGGCCGAGGGCAGCACCTCCGACCGCGCAGACGGGGCAACGAGCAGCACCAGGACGCACATGATCACGCGCTTGCCATGCTCACGACTCATTCGGAGGATCCTTGTCTTGGCTGTGTCTCCCGGGCGGACAGCGTCTCCATGAGCCGCACGCGATAGGCCAGTTCCTCGGCCAGGTCCTTCCAGTAGCTCCGCGCACGGGGGGACAGCATCGTGTCCGCCAGCACGTCCCGGGCCTCGTTGAGCATGGCCTGGCGGGCGACGGGGTCGCGGCTGCTGTCGCGGGCGAGGCGAAGGTATCTCGCGGCCAGATCCTTACCACCCAGCAGCCGGGGCAGGCGGGCGGTCTCCCACTCCTCCAGGCTCATGTCCGGATGCCAGGAGAACTCGCCGAGCGCCAGGTAGGTGAGCAACGGCCCCGGGCTGTGGTGATTCTTCATGCCCTTGACGATCAGTCCCTCGAAGCCGCCCGCGCTCATCCGGTGGCAGTAGAAGCGAACCAGGCGCGAGGCGTCATCGTGCGAACTGCCGGGACCGGCCCACCAGCGATCGGGCTCGGCCGGCGTGCCCCAGATGCTGGGGCTGTGGAAGAGTCCGAGGCTGTGTGCTGCCGGCGGGCGGGCGCCTTCCGGCCAGTTGGATTCGTTCATCCCCGTCACGGTCCATTGGCAGATGGCGAAGGGCTGGAACTGTCCGGGAAAGCGCGGGGGCACGCGGGCGGTCCCATGCTTGAGGCCCTCGGGCAGGAACGAGGTGTAGGTGGCGTACACGTACTTCCACTCCGGCCGGGTGGCCGCGGCGCCCGCGATGATGGGGGTTTCGCTGGCCATCATGTCCCAGAAGAAGCCGGAGTCGTTCTCCGACTTCAGCCGTGTATCCGCACAGTCTCCGCAGGGGCAGGTCGCGAAGTCGCCGTGCTCCAGGTACAGGCCGCCCAGTTCCGGCATCGCCCGCGCGATCCAGTCTCCGGATCGCCGCCAGTAGTCGGCCATCTCCGGCATGGAAGGGCACACGACGGTCTGCTTTCGCTGGTTGGTGCGGGTCCACTCGGGACGAACCTTGATGAGCGTATCGAGGTTGTATTCGTTGTAACCACCGTAATAGGTGCCCCAGTAACCCATGGTGCCGACACCGGGGATGATGTCCACGCCACGGTCGGTCCCGAAGCGGGCGACCTCGCGGGCGGCGTCCAGTCCGTTGCAGAGAAAGCCGAACACCATCGCCCCGTTGAGCTTGTGCTCGCTCATCCAGTCGATCATGGCCCGGTAGGTGTCCAGGTATGCGTCGACACCGAGGGACTGGCCCGGATAGCGGTTCTCGCAGAGGGGCGTACCGTCGGGATGAGCCCCAAAATGGGTATGGGTTTCATCGGTGAGGTGGGGGCCGCCGTACTGCTCATCCCAATGGTTGAAGCTGGTGCTCACCCAGAACCAGCGGTAGGGCAATGCGGGTTGATCGGAGAGATCGAGCGCTTCGCACCAGATATTGCCCGGTTCGACATGCAGGCGGTAGTTGAGCAGTTCCCCGAGGGCGTAAGTGGCCGTCCGGCTGCTGCGGCCCGCCACCAGGATCAGATCTGGATCGCGGCGACTCAGGAGGGTGAAGCCTTCCGTGTTGAGCGCGGCGTGGGATGCCCGGCCGGTGAGCAGTTTGGCGATCACCGGCATCGACTCGGTGGTGCCGACGAGCAGCCGGGTCATGGCTCCGCGGCTCGCGGGAGGATCCGACGGTCCGAACATGAGCAGCTTCGCGCCGGACCATGCCTCGATCCGCCGGACCATCCGCTCGGCGGCGGACCATTCGGTCGCTCCGACGTAGACATCCGCGGCGGGCTGACCGTTTCGTACCACCCAGATGCGGCTCGCATCCTCGTCCCCGGGGGCCGCGGCGACCGGATGCATGGCGCAGCCCAGCACAACCACCGCCAGTGCTGATTCAAGGATGCGCATGGACCGATGCCCTCCGGCGTAAGCGGGCTTCCGAGGGGCTGATTATATCATGCCCGGTCCCAACTACAACGTTAAATATAAGGAGTTTTTCGGTTTCTGAATTGATTCGGCGGACCGGAATGGCTACCCTGAACCGGTGGATCAATACCGGCGGATGAGCTGGGCATTCTGCCGGACGCGGAGTCAGCGGGCATGAAATACTGGGGCATGAGTTACGGCCGACCCACGCGCACCGCGGCCCTGGCCACGGTGCTGCTGCTGGCCGGCGCGACCCGCCTGGCTGCGTGGAGCTGGCAGGCGGCCGACGCACAGGCACCGCCGGACAACCTGTTCGCGCAGCGCGGGCAGGTGGAGGTGGTTATGGGCGCGGGATACGCCGCGCCCGGAGCCCCGGCATCACACGCCGCGCTCTATGGCGTCATCCGGTACCGGGATGACGTAGATGCATCGCGCAGCTACGACCTGTTCTTCTCGCCGGCTCTGGCGGTCTGGAAGTTTCTGCGCTGGGAACCGGGCATGACCGCGTCCGCGCGGTACGTCGGCGGTTTCCACTATGACAACTGCAGTGACGGCTTCGTCACCGCGACCGATCGGGTGTTCATGCCGGCCATGGGCGCCACCACAGGTGT
>CAYVVX010000036.1:8285-15604 GCA_964455315.1 uncultured Planctomycetales bacterium
GCACCAACTACGGCTGCAAGAACAGCCATTTCTCGAACCCTTTTCCGCTGGACAACTACCAGGGCGCCGGCACCGGCAGCGGCGATCAGCCCGACATGGTCGTGCCGCCGACCTGGAATCCCGCCACGCGCAGCCTCTTCTCCGCCACGCTGTCCAAGCCCTGGATCTGGTACGAGGGGATCCTGGATCCCAACAGTCCGCGCTTTCTGCAGGATTTCCTCTTCTGCGCCAACCGGTCGTTCATCCAGCAGCAGGCGGCCCAGGCGGAACGCAACGTGCGACTCGAGAACCAGATCCGCGTCTACCCCGACGGCACGGTCATGCTCACCCATATCTGGAGCGATCTGCGCGGGCGGTCCTGGATCGACAACGCCACGGATGGCTACTGGCTCGCCCCCGACAGTGCCCCGGCGGGACGCGTGTTCTACTACGACCCGGCCCAGTCGGCGTATATCGAACCGTTCGCGGGAGGGCAGAACCCGGCCGGGCTCTACCTGACCACCGGGAACGGCTGGGTCGGCTACTTCATCGATACCCTTCGACCGGACGTCGGCATGGGTTTCTACTACTACGTCCCCGCCGGGATCGGCATCTTCGCCGCCAACAACTGGCCGAACTCGCCCGCGGTGGTGCACACTGACTTCTTCACCTCCATCGTCCGCCGCGGACAGGCCTTCCGGCAGATGTTCATCCTGCTGGGCACCAGGGAACAGATGCAGGCGCGCAACGCCGTGCTGCAGCCCTATGTCAAGGTGCTCAGCCTGCCTCCGCCGGCAAGGGAGACCTACTGTTTCGACGGCATCGACGATGACAACGACGGCCGGATCGACTGCGCGGATGCTGACTGCAGCAGGATCGGCTGCCCGGAGTTGTGCGCTGACGGCCTCGACAACGATGCCGACGGCGACGTCGATTGCGATGATACCGACTGTCAGGCTTCGGCCGACTGTCCCACGCCCGATCTGGACGGCGACGGCGATGTGGACCTGGACGATTTCGGCCGGTTTCAGGTCTGCCTGACCGGTCCCTTCGGCATGAGCATTGCCCCCGGCTGCGAGCAGGCCGACCTGGATTCCGACGACCAGGTGGACCAGATGGATGTGCTTTTGTTTCAGGGCTGCCTGGGTGGAGCCGGTGTGCCGCTCGATGACACCTGCTGGTAGGGTGACACTCGATCTCCGCTACAGCCGGCGGATATGAACCCCGCCGTCGACGTGAATCGCATCCCCGGTGCTGAAACCCAGGTGGCCGTGGGCCAGCATGGTCACGGCGCGAGCGACCTCCTCCGGCCTGCCCCAGCGGGCGATGGGCACCGCGCCCGCGGCGATCCTGCGGTCATAGTGCGGCTTCACCTCGCGGGCCATGTCCGTTTCGATCAGGCCGGGGCGTACCTCGTACGCATGAATGCCATGCGCCGCCAGCCGCGCCGCGAACAACCGCGTGACCATGCTCAAGCCGGCCTTGCTGATGCTGTACTCGGCCGCGTTGGGGTTGGGCGCGAAGGCGCGGATGGAGGAGATGTTGATGATGGTTCCGCGAAACAGCGGATCCGTCTCATGTTGTGCCATCATCACGCGTGATACGCTTTGCGTCAGGAACAGCGGGGCCTTGAGATTGACCGCCAGCACCTTGTCGTAGCTCGCCTCGCTCATCTCCAGAACGTCGCGCCGAACCGCCGGGGCGATGCCGGCGTTGTTCACCAGGACGTCGATCCGGCCGTACCGGCCGAGCACGGTAGAGACGAGTCGATCCCGATCCGGACCTTGAGCCACGTCGGCCTGCACCAGCACCGCATGACCGCCGCCGGCCTGGATCTCGGCGAGGATGCCCGCGGCCGCGTCATGGTCTGCGCGGTAGTTGATCACCACACGATGGCCGTCGCGGGCGAGATGCAGGCTGATGGCACGCCCAATCCCCCGCGATCCGCCGGTGACGAGCGCGACGGGCGAGTTGGTCATCGCTGGCCTCCGCGTCCGTCAGGGACCCGACTCGACCCACATGAACTGCGCGAAGCGGGGCAGCTTGCCTGCTGGAGCGGTTCCCACCAGTTCGAGCCGGTCGATCATGCCGAAGTCCGCCAGCGGTGTGCCGGCCGGATCGAGGCACTGCTCGGGTCGAACCACCAGCGTCTGCCAGTCGCGCCCTTCCGCCAGGGAGACCTTCGCGGTGTACCGTCGCGACTTCGGTCCCCACTCGTCCACCGCCACCTGAAGCTCCAGGGTTGCCTCCGCGGGCGCATGGACCTGAAACGACAAAGCGGCGCCAGGTCGAGCCACCCACAGAGGATCGCCGACCTTGTGGGTCCCGAAATGGAACCGGATCGGGCCGGACCCGAAGGCCATTGGGTTGAAGGTGAGCGCGCCGCTCCCATCAGGACCTGCGGCGGGTTCCAGGTAGCTCCAGTCCAGGTGAGGATCGGTGTAGGCGGGTGTCCAGGTCCAGGCGTCGATGCCGCCGGAGAAGTCATCCAGCACGGGCGACCGTGATTGGGTTACATCTACATCCGTCAGAGCGGAGGGGCTGAGGGATGCGAAGGCCGAGGTCAGGCAGCAGCCGGCATTCCAGGTCACGTTGGCAAACGCCCGCACGGTGTGTTCGCGATCAGGAAGGGCGAGGCGGCCTGACCATCGCGGGCCATCGCGCGTCACCGGCGCGCTGCGCCAGAACCGCGTCTGGGAGCGCTTGTCGCCGAGACTGTAGAACAACTCGACCCGCTCCACTGCGTCGGGCAGATCGGCCGTCACCACGGCTGCCAGCGCGCCGTCCTTCACCGACAGGTCCAGTCGAGGTGATGCCGGCCAGGACGTGGCGCCCTTCAGATGCCAGTCCATCCATGCCGCCAGGGTCCGCCCCTGTGGCGGCTCGAGATGATGGTTGTAGCGGGGGGTGAGCGACATGCGGGTGAGGGCGGGCACGCGCGCGAGCGAATCCCAGGTGCGGTCTATGGGCGTGTGAAAGTCGTTAGTGGCGCTCAACAGCAGAAGCGGGCACTGGATATAGCGCGCGCAGGTTTCCGGCTCCATGGTCGCCCGCCACAGGTCCACCTCCGGCGGCACGGGATGATGGTAGCCGCCGCCGCTGTGCACGTCCGGGTAGGTGTTCCAGCCGCAGCCGTAGAGCGCTGCCGCCGCCCGCAGCCGGCCGTCGCTTCCGGCAACCGGCCAGGTCAGGTACCCGCCCACTGAGATGCCGAACTCCCCCAGCCGCTGCGGGTCCACGCCGGGCAGGTTCTCCAGCACCGTCAACGCCCGTCGAGAGACCAGCGCCCAATGGTACCAGGGCGAAAAGCGCACGCTAGGCGTCGTAGTGTGGGCCTGGCTGTCGGCCATGTCAGCGCCGGCCTTGCCCCATTGCGTGAAATCGGTTCGGTCGGGATGCCGGCCATACCAGTCGAGACTGACCGCCGCGTAGCCGCGCCGGGTCCAGAACCGGATCCAGGGCTCTGAGGCGGTCTGGCCGCCACCGTGAATGTGGAGCATGCCCGGTACAGCCTTCGCGTTCTCCGGCACACCCGTGATCGCGAAGACGCGGACCGGCTCGCCCTGGCAGATCTCGCCGGTGAAGTAGATCCGCTGGAAGCGGATGCCGTTTTCGCTCCATTCTCTGCGAACCTCGATCTCCAGCGGGAGCGCCCGTGGATCGTAGTCGCCCCACAGCTCGGTGAAATCACGGGCCGGCGCGTCAGGTGCGGCGGCCCCCACACCGGGCACCATGACGAGCAGCCACCAGCCGAAGGTCAGCATGACGAATGCTCTCATGGCGCCCGTCCTTCCGCCAGCGGTGCGTGCCCGGGGCCGACGGAACGCAGCGCGGCGATGAAGTCACCGACCGATGCCGTGCAGGCATGTTCGCGTTCGATGAGCTCCAGGCTCTTCGAGGTCTTCTCCGCAGCACTGATCCCGTCATCGAGTTCGGTCGCCAGGGTGGCCTCGCGGAGCACACAGGCCTGGTAGCCGAACTTGTGCACCATGTCATTGAGCCCGCCGGTGTAGTTGATCAGGCACATGTCGGTGGCATAACCGGCATACACCAGCGTGGTGATGCCGCGTGTGCGCAGCACATGATCCAGTTCCTCGCTCGATACCGTGACCGGCTCATCCGCAAGGGGCCGGAGCGCGGTCGGGAAGTCCATCTGGCCCCAGCCGGGCCAGTTCTGAACGGTCCACGCCGACATCTCCTCGGTCGTGTAAGCGGGAATCTTCGCGGGTGCCCACGGCTCCTCGACCGGCTTGCCGCTGACCTCGGCGGCGATCGCCTGGTACTGGCGATAACGGTTGGCGATGAAGGCGGGCTGCGAATGGACCACGGCCACACCCGCCTCGCGAGCCGCCCGCAACGCCGGCAGGATGAACCGTGCATTGATGTCGCGCGTGCGTTGCAGGTTCGCGGCCGTGCCGCTGCCGATGATGAGATGTTCCGGCTGCGGCGGTCCGTCCGGTTCGCCGTTGTTCCAAAGGTGTTGAGTGACGAATGCCACCTTGTCCAGCGGGACGTGCCAGGTCTCCTCGACCACCTGCTCGGAGTTGTCCGCCTTCGATACCCGCTTACGGACGGGCAGGTCCAGCATGCGCGCCTGCGGTACGGCGGGAGTGACAGGCGCGGTCGCGGCTTGGGACGCGGGCGTGAGCGATCCGGTGCCGGGCAGTTCGTACTTGTAAACCTCGCGAAGCCGCTGCTGGATGAATACGATCCACTTGATGAGGCTGGATTCGAGTGCCCGGGCACGCTCCTGATCCTTCAGGTCGGGCAGGATCTGTCGCAAGCGGGCCAGCGCCAGTTGATACGCGTTGATCATTTCCACCGTCTGAAGGGCGGTGAACTTGTAATGCTCGGGCATGAAGTCGATGTGCAGGAACCACGTCGGCCACAGCTTGCGGAAGGCCAGCTCGGGCTCGCTGAACACCTTGTAGAGTTCGTCCAGGGTCGCATCATCCCTTGGAGTGAAACGCTCGGTGAGCAGCTTCCTCACCACCGTTTCGGGGTTGCTGCGGGGATTCATCTGCATGCGGGCGAGAAACCGCAGGTTGAGATCGTCGCAGGGATTCTCCCTGCCCAGCCCGCAGCCGGCGACGCCCGCCCAGTCCAGCACATCCGCTCGCTGGCGAATGGTCCTGCCCAGCGGGTTCACCAGGTTGGGAAAGAACCAGCCGTCGCGATCGCTGTTGGCGGGGGGAACACTCTGCCACGGCTCCTGGCGAAGCATCAAACCGCACGTTGGAGATGCGGCCGCGATGTCCCGCATCGTCTCCGGCGGGTGAATCGCGCTGCACCAGACGAAGTAGTCCACCGCATCAAGTGTTTTCCGGAGGATGTCCAGGTTTTCGCTCTGTTGAATGACTTCCAGCGGTCCCTCCGCGCAGAACAGGATCTTCAGCCGGGGATGATGCGCGCGGATGTGCATGAAAACAGGACCGTTGGCGAACCAGTGAAACTCGGCGGTGCCGCGGGGGGTGTCCGGAAACCGCTCCAGGCAGCCGGGGCACTTGCAGCGGCCGTGATGGAAGGATTCGAGGGCGATCCCGTCAAGCGGCAGCGTCTCCGCGAGAAAGTCGATGGCCTGCTTCATCATGTCGGTGGTGCCGGGGATGCCCTGGTCAGCATCGCCCGCATAGAGGGGGCACAGAATACCGGGGGTGGTCGGCGCGGCGCCGGGGCAGGCGGTGACATAGTCCTGCCAGTAGGCGAAATAGAGGCACATCCCGTAGTAGAAGCGGATGTCGCTGTCGTGACAGCCGCCGATGATGGCGCGGGCCTTGCGAACCTTGTCCTCGGAGATCCTGACCTGTCCTTCGGGAATGTCGCTCCTGGTTCCCACTGCGAGCGGATAGGGGAACGTATTGCACAGGAAGCCCCAGGGTCCGATGGCGGTGAACCCGACCTCCTTCATGTAGGCGGCATAGTTCCGCCAGTCGGTGACCAGTTGATCGGGGATCTCGGCGGGGTAGTAATCCTGGCCCGCCTGGGAGGTCAGCCAGCCGAGACTGGTGAACAGGAAGCGGTTGGGCATGGGCCGGCCGGTCGGCTCCTCGGCCAGCGCGGCTGGAACGATGCAGCAGCAGAGCGCCACGAGACCGGCCCGCGAACATGGGCGCATGGTGGTCCTCCTCTCGGTCATGTGCAAGCGCGGCCCGGACCCGACCTGCCGGCGCTCACTCCGATTCCGGCCCATCGACCGTGAACTTCCGCCGGGGCTTGATGGGATACTTGCGGAAGTCATCACAGAATTCGGTGATGCGCTGGATCACCAGTTCGGCAATGTGCTGACCCTTCTCCGCGGTGGCGGAGGTGGGATCGCCCTCCACACCGGTTTCGCTGAGCCGCGACCAGTCGTCGATGAAATCCACCGGCCCGCAGCCGGCCAGGTCCACCCAGTAGTGCCGCATCTTGTCGGGCTGGATGTCGGCGACCGCCTTGCTCATGTCCACGCCGTCCGGCTTGATGTGCAGGTAGAGCGAGGTCTCGATCTCGCAGGCGTGGGCCATGCCGCCGGGAAACACGGAATCGCGCCGCGTGCGCAGCTCCTCCGCGACCATGTCCCACCAGGACACAAACGCGCAATGGGCCTCGGAATTGCAGACCACCTTGCGAGCCGCCAGCCGGCAGATGTTGGGATTCGAACCGTGCCCGTTGACCATGAGCACCTTGCGGAAGCCGCTCACGGTGATGGAGTGGGCCACGTCGTAGACGTACGCCAGCATCGATTCGATGTTGGCATTCAGGCAGCCCGGAAAGCCCATGTTGTGGACGTTGTACCCGTAATGAATGGGCGGCGCCACCAGCATCAGCTCCGGGCGGCGGCGGGCCAGTTCGTCGCAGAGGTACTCCACGATCAGGTTGTCCACATCCAGTGGCAGATGCGGGCCATGCTGCTCGATGCACCCGATGGGCAGCAGCACCACCTTGTTGGCCCGGGCGGCATCATTGACTTCGTGCCAGGTCAGCTCGCGCAGCCGGTGTTTGTCGGGCACCGTCGAACTCCTCAGTTCATGGTTCCGTTTTCAACGCGATCCAGTCGCCTCCGGCCTGGATGGACGCACGCGCTGCGATGGCGATCCGGGCCGCACGCCAGGCGTCGGCCGCGGGCATCGGGGACGCCTGGCCTTCACGAATCGCCCGGGCGAAGTGCCAGAGGCTGTAGGCCATGGTGGACAGGTAGCCCTCGCTGAGTCCCAGCAGCACGTCGTCGGTGTAGCGCGAGCACTCCCCATCATAGAGCAGGCCGCTGCGCCGCCACAGATCAACCTGGTAGAAGCCGCGGGTGCCCGCGAGGAGTAAACGTGGATGGGCCACCGGCATCAGGTAACGATCCTTGGGCACCC
>CAYVVX010000037.1:0-15395 GCA_964455315.1 uncultured Planctomycetales bacterium
CGACCACGTGGCGATCCAGGTTGGTGAACAGCTCGGGCAGCGGATTCTCACCGATCACGGTGAGGTAGCCGGTCTGGACACGGGAGGCGGTCTCGCCGGCTTCCACGCGAACGACCCAGTTTCCGCCGATGGGCTGCTTCAATTCGACCGCCATGAAGTAGCGGTCCTGGATGACCTTCATGCCGTTGACCGGATTCTTGCTGTCGAGGACCTGGCCGTTGGGGGCGAAGAGCACCATGCGGGTGCCGAAGCCGGCCATGTTGTTCAGACTGCCGGCCAGGACCAGCGTCATCGAGGGCATCTTCTTGTCGAGCAACAGCTCGAACTCGTTGGCGTAGGGCAGGGGGTTGTTCTCGCCGTTGACCGGCTCGGTGTCGTCGATGAGCCAGTCCTCGGCGTCGCGCCGCTTGGCGATGGAGTTCTTGCCGCCGCGATCCACCGCGTAGGGAAGCTGCGGGATGAGGATGGCGGTGTTGTGGTAACGGGCCCAGTGCTGCACGAAGGCGGGGACCAGCTCGGCCGCGGTGGGCGCGTCGAGGTCGGCACCGTTGGTGTAGCTGGAGATCTCCCGCAGGGTGGCGTCATCGGAGGCCTCGCCGGTGGAGACGGTGAAGACGCGGACGTCGTCGTCGCGGAGCTTGGCCTGGACCTCCTTGGGCTCGGGGCCGGTGGTGTTCTTGCCGTCGGAGACCAGCAGGATGGTCTTGGTGTTGTTGCT
This sequence comes from uncultured Planctomycetales bacterium, assembly GCA_964455315.1. Classification (GTDB taxonomy): domain Bacteria; phylum Planctomycetota; class Phycisphaerae; order UBA1845; family PWPN01; genus CAYVVX01. Next base: position 719 of record CAYVVX010000037.1, read on the forward strand.
CACTTCGGCGTGAAGGATCGCCGCGGAGGTGGTCAGGGCATCGCCGATGGCGGTCAGACCCGAAGCGGTCAGGGCGTTGATCCTCGCGTCGAAGTCAGCCACATTGGCCGCGACCACCTCATCGAAGTTCTTTTCCACCAGGGGCACGTCGTTGAAGGACACCACGGCAACGTTGACGCCCTTGCCCTCAGAGATGCGGACGAACGCGCGGGCGGCGGCCTTCATGAAGTCGAGGCGCGACTGCGAACAGGCCGCCTCGTCAATCTGCCCGTCATCGTTATCGTCGATGCCGTTGGCGCAGACCTCGAAACCGTCGCCGATGGTGGCGGAGTTCATGCTGCCGGAGACGTCCAGGGTGAGCACGACGGTGTCGGTCGGCTCGATGAGCAGATCGAACTCCGGATTCACGAAGCCGGCGAGATTCTGGACCGGGTTGGGGGCCTGGTTCGGCGCCGGCGGGGTGATATTCAGCAGGTTGGCGACGGCGGTCCAGCAGTCGCTGCCGACAGTCTGGGTCTGGGTGGTACCCTCGAAGCGACCGGTGAGGGTGTTGTAGCGCTGGCAGGAGGTCGCGTCCGTGTTGCACTCCAGCTCCTGCATGGCGAACGGATGGCCGTCATCAATGACGCCATCGCCGTCGTCATCGATGCCGTTCCACGGATCGAGCTCGGCGGTACCGAACGCGGCCGTGTCATCCGGCCACCCGTCGCCGTCGTCGTCGAGGCCGTTGGTGGTGTTGTTCTCCGGAAGGGCGAAGACGTTGCCGGCCGCGGCGGAGTCGTCGATCTGCCCGTCCTCGTCGTTGTCGGCGCCGTTGTTGATCAGCGTGGGGCAGAAGAAGGTGCCCTGGTTGTTGGGCACGGTGTCGCCGCGGAGGGTGTCATGGTTGAGGGCGCAGCAGAACTCGGTATTGGACACGCCCGATCGGCCCGGCTGGGTCGACTGCATGAGACAGTGATGGGTCTCGTTCATGATCCGCTCGCCGCGGAGGTCATCGATCCCGTCGCCGTTGAGGTCGACGGGCACCGGCTGAACCGGCCAGAGGACGAGATCGTCGAAGCCGTCGCCGTCGAGATCGCGATCGTCGATGCCGTTGCCGTCGGCGTCCTGCATGGCCGGCATCATGCACTGCCCGATCCCGCAGCCGGTGCCGAAGCGGACCTGCTCGCCGTACTCGTCGCGCAGACCGAAGCAGTAGTGACCCAACTCGTGGGCCATGACCATGCCCGTCGGGCTGCCGTTCAACAGGCTGGGCAGGAAGGCGGTGACCTTCCGCCCGTTGATGCCGTCGGTGTTGCCGATGCCGATGCCGGAGAGGTTGGCGAAGGAGCGGCCTTCGACACCCATGATCCAGACGTCGGCGGCGTCCTCGTTGACGCCCGAGCCGGTGCCGCCGCCGATGGTGACCCGGCCGATGCGGACCTGGGAGTCGGTGGCGTCCCAGAGGATGCGGCTGGCCTCGGTGAAGTGATCGCGGATCAGTTGGAGATCCAGGGCGGTGGGGGCGAAGCGGACGGAGACCTTCAGGTCGATGGTGTTGTCGTTGTTGATCCTGCCGTCACCGGCCAGGGCCCGTGACGCGGGCAGGATCGCCAGCGTGCAGCCGAGCAGGGCGGCGGCCATCCGCCGGGCGAATCGCGCCGGCCTGCGACGCGGGGCGGGGTCCAGGGTCGGGTGCGACGAGCGGGGTCGCTGCTCGGGGGTACGAAGGTACATCAGGTGCCTCCTTGGCTTGCGGCCCGACAGGGGGGGCTGAGTCGAAAGCGAAGTAGCCGGCCCAACGCCGGTCCTGGAGGCACATTGGCGGGGGCGGGGCGGAATCTTTCAGGGAAACCCTGAAAAAGTGGAGCGGTCCGTTTTTCTGGAGGGGGAGGCGGAGGTCGAGCCAGGGAGGCACTGTGGCCCGGAGAGGTCAGGAGGAGCGTATGGCAGGATCAGGAGCGGGGCAGCGGGCGGGTTTGATCGCTTCAGCCCGCATGCCTCCTTGATGTTACATGTACCTCTGTAGTTGCTTCGGCCTGATCTACCGCGGACTCGGAAGTCATGGGGCGGGAGGAGCGCCGCCGGGAGGGGTCATACCGGGTGGCGCGTACATCGCGGCCGTGCGGGACGCCTTGGAGCGCTTCACGAAGAAGACGATGACGAGGACCAGGGCGATGACTACGGAGACGCAGCAGACGGCCATGCCGCCGAACATCGAACCCGCCGCCTTCAATGCGGCGCTCATGGTGATCAATGCCAGGGTGGTTTGCGGTCCCTCCTCGCCTTCAGGATAGGTTGCTTTGATGATGTAGTCGCCGGGCTGCGCAGCTTCGAACTGGCCGATGGCTTCCTGTTTGATATTTCCGATCTGCGTGTTGGCCTGCCCTTGGAACGGCGCCATGGGGACTTCCTCGCCGCCCGGGGAGGTGATGGTCACGGTCAAGCCGCTGATGTCAGGCGCGGCCGTTTGCACGGTGCCGCCGCTCATACCGCCATGCTGATGAAAGACGATGTACATGCCTGGTTCGGTCAGGCTGACCGTCTTCGTTCCCGGCACGGCGATGGTGGTCATGCCCATCCCGGTCTTGGCGGCCCCGGCCACGCTGTACATCATGTAGCCGAAGATCCCCACACCCGCCAGCAGGACCAGCACGGCCACGACGATGTACATGCCACTGGGCTTGGAGGGTGCGTCTGGTTGGATGCTCATGGAGTTCTCCGGACATGAAAAGTCGAGCCTGAGGGCTCCGGTTCAGACAGACGGTATACAGGGGTGTATGCCCTGAGGCAAGAGTTCAAGCCCAGGTTTTCCGATCCCGCACCCGGATCGGAGGTGCTGCCGGACGGAACCATCTCAGGACTTCAGCGCATCCCCGAACGACTCGGCCAGCGCGGTCACACCCTCGATCACCGCTTCCTCGGTGATGCACAGCGGCGGCGCTATCTTCCCGGTTGCGCCGCCGAGGCCCACCGGGGCGAACATCAGCAGGCCGCGCCCGACAGCCTGCCAGACAATGTCGTGGGCCAGCGGCTGGTCGGGGGCGCCGGAGGGATCCTGCACCACGTGGACGCCGGCGACTAATCCCTTGCCGTGGATGGCGCCGATGCGGCTGTCGAAGGGTTTCAACTGCCGCCACAGCTCGCGATGAAGCACCTCGCCCATCTTGCGGGAGTTCTCCACCAGCCCCTCGTTGACGATCAAGTCGATGTTGGCCAGCGCGGCCGCGGAGCAGATGGGGTTGGCGGTGTGCGTGCTGGTCATCGAGCCGGGCGGATAGAGGTCCATCACTTCGGGGCGCCCGACCAGCGCCGCCACCGGCAGCGTGCTGCTGATGCCCTTGCCGAGACACATCAGGTCGGGCACCACGCCGTAATGCTCGAAGCCCCACATGGTGCCGCAGCGTCCGAAGCCGGCCTGCACTTCGTCGAAAGTCAGCAGGGCGCCCCACTTCTCGCACCATGTCTTGAGTTGCTGCATGTACGCCGGCGGCGCGAAGCTCGCTCCGCCGCCCTGGTACGTCTCGGTGATGACACCGGCCACATGGGCAAAGTCCACGCCCTGCTTGCTGAGTTCGCGCTCGAATCCCTCGAAGCCCAGGTCCACGTAGCGGAAGTTGTCCGGGAAGGGCGCCTGCACCGTGCCGAGCTCGTAGTCGCCGATCCAGCTCTTCAGCGCGGGGATGCCGCCGATGGCCTGGGCGCCCATGGTCCGCCCGTGGAATGCGTGGGTGAAGCTGACGATGATCGTCTTCTTCGGATCGCGCTGCCGCCCGTGCGTGCGCATGAGCTTGACCGCGCACTCGGTCGCCTCGCTGCCGGTGGACAGCAGGAAGCATTTCTTCAGCGGCTCGGGGGCCAGCCCGCAGATGCGCTCGGCCAGCGCCACCCGCCGGGTGTTCGGGAAGCAGTAGTTGTGCAGCAGCCCGCTGCGGGTCTGCTCGATGATGGCGTCGGCGATCTCCCTGCGGCCATGCCCGGCGTTGGTGACCAGCACGCCGCTGGAGAAGTCCAGCCACTGGTTGCCGTGGCGGTCGAAGACGTGGACGCCCTCGGCGCGATCCCAGACCACGGGTGGCTGGCCCTGCATGGCGAGCGGCTCGAACATCCGTGAGCGCTCGAGGATCTTGTGATCGTCGTCTGGCGGCAGCGCCGCGCTGACGATGCGGCGATGCTTCGTCTGAACCGGATGGACGGGGATGTGGCCTGAATTGCTCGCGCTCATGGATGCTCCTGGCGCCCGTCGTGGGCGGTGAGGCTTTATTGTGCCATAAAGTGGGAGAAGGGGCCAAGCGGGCGTCGTGGTCCATTTCCACCATCGTCGCGTACCGCTATGATGAGCCGTTCGAAGCCTTCAATCGACTCGCAACCCGCGGGCCCTGGCAGCATCGGAGTGACCCATGACCGGACTGGACAATCTCAAGTACGACAAGGACGGGTTGATCCCGGCCATTATTCAGGACGCCGACACCGGCGAGGTGCTGATGATGGCGTACATGAACAAGGAGAGCCTGGCGGACTCGATCCGCACGGGCAAGACCCACTTCTGGTCGCGCTCGCGGAAGAAGTACTGGATGAAGGGCGAGTCCAGCGGGCACACCCAGGACATCCAGGAGCTGTACATCGACTGCGACGCGGACACCATTCTGATCAAGGCCAAGCAGCACGGCGCCGCCTGTCACGAGGGCTACAAGACCTGCTTCTTCCGCCGGCACAGCCCGGACAACGCCTGGCACACGGTGGGCACGCGGATGTTCAACCCGGAAGAGGTCTACGGCAAGGCGAAGTGACCGCGCACGGGGGTGACAGCGCCTGGTATGACGCCTGATTCTCATCCTGTTGAGCCCGGCATTCCACCGGTTCCCCGCGGCAGCAGCGCGGCGTGGGGCCTGTCGGCGGTTTTCGGGGCGGCGGGTCTCGTGCTGGCCCACGGGTTTCATGCTTCGCCGGTCGCGGGCGGGCTGGTGCGCGGCCTGCTGTGGGGTTCCCTGATCCTTTTCGTGTTGAGCCGGGCGGTGTTGCTGATCGGTCCGGAGAGAACCGGGCATCTCCGGCGCTGGTGGTTGGACTACGCGCTGATGGCCGGGGCATCGGTCTGGGCGGCGATACATCCGCCGGCACAGGCGACGGTGCTGGCCCTGGGGCCCGGCTACGTGCTCGCCGCGGGATTCGGGACGCTGGCGTTGCGGGTGCTGCGCGGGCTCTGCGCGGGCGGCTGCTGGGGCGAGCATCCGCTGCCGAGGCTGCTGGTGGTCGCGCTGGCCGCCACCGCGCTGGGGGGCTTTATCCTCTCGTTGCCAGTCTGCTGGAACGGGCCGTATCCGATCACCTGGCCGGAAAGCTATCCCGGCGCGTTTCGCATCGAGTCCGCCAGGCATGCCCGCAACTGCCTGTTCACCGCCGCGGGGGCGCTGACCGGGACCGGTCTGCGGCTGACCGAACCAGGCCGGGATTTCACCCGCGCCGGCCAGACCGCGATCCTCGTGCTCATGCAGCTTGGCGGGATGGCCATGGTGGCCGCCGGGACGATCGTCGGGTTTCGTTTCCGCCGGCTGATCGGCTGGGGCGGGGCGGCGGTGGAAGTCGACCCGGCGAGGATGCGCCGGGCGGTGATCGGCGTGTGGATCGCGATGGTGGTCCTGGAGGGCATCGCCGCGCTGGGCATCCATGCGCTGATGTCATCCGGCGGCGTATGGGAGCCGAGTGCGACGGCCTCCTCGCCGGGCACGTTGCCCGCCGCTGCACCGGATGGTAACGCCGCGGGGTTCCGGGCGGTTTTTCTCGCGGTCAGCGCGTTCTGCAACGTCGGCTGGGTGGTGGAAGGCGCCCGTCCGGCGGCGGAAGGCTTCGCGGGCCTGCCGGTCAGCGTGTACGGGATCGTGCTGCCGTTGATGGTGCTGGGCTCGCTGGGCGGACCGGTGCTCTACGATCTCGGCGGCCTCCTGCGGCGGCGGGGCGGGGGGCGACGGCTGACCCCGGCCACGGGTGTGGTGCTGGCGATGACCGTCCTGCTGGTGCTGAGCGGTGCCGGGCTGCTGATGCTCATCGAAAGCACACCTGCCTGGCAACTCCGCTATCCGCGCGGGGACACGCCGGGCCGGGCCCTGCTCAAGCCCGAGCCTGAGAAGGAAATGATGGTTTTTGCTACTACGGCGGCCGCGGACGCGGGCAATCGCCGCTTCCGGGAGATGGCGCCCGGGGAGCGGTGGCTGGCGGCGGTGGTGACCAGCGTTTCCGCGCGCGGCGGGGCCTTCGGCGCCGCCCGTCTGGAAGAGGGAGCCATATCCCCGGCCAGTCGCCTGGTGCTGATGGCAGGGATGATGATCGGCGGAGCCCTCGGCGGGACGGCGGGGGGAATTCATCTCCTGGTGCTGGCCCTGCTGGTGCGGAGGATGTGGCGTTCGCGGGGGGCGGACAGCACACACGCGGAACGGCCGGCGGGGGCGCCGGCCGCTACGGAAGCGGGGGCGCCGGGGCGCGGGTTGCCGGCATCGCCGGTCGAAGCGTCCGGCGGGCAAGCCGGCGGCGCGGCGGCGGGAGCGGTGCTGAGCGGGATGGTGGCGTTGATCGCGCTGATGAGCCTGGCCGTGCTGTACCGGGAGCCGGGCTCACTGGAGGCGAGCGTGTTCGAAGTGATCAGCGCGTGTTGCAGCGCGGGGCTCTCTTCGGGGATCACGCCGCAGTTCTCCCCGTTCGGACACGTGGCCCTGATGTTCGCCATGCTGTGCGGACGGGTGTTGCCGGTGGCGGTGCTGGCGGCCAATCTTCGGCGAGCAGATGGGGGGTTTTCCCGAATTGACCTGTCTCCAGATGCCTCGGCGCCAACGTGATGGCCGACCCGCCCGATCCGTCGGCCCACAATTATGTTTAGAACGCAAGCAAAGCGACACTTCCGGGTTGACCGAACCCTTCCGTATCAGTAAGCTGAAATGGCGCAGTCGCGGTGAGCGCTCTCCCGGGCAGGTCTGCTCGCGGGCGCGACCCGGCAGTCGACCGCATCGTGGAGCGGCAACATGACGATCGACACCGTCGTTCTCCGCGGGAGGCGCACCGGCCGGGCAGGCCGTCCGCGCCCGGGCTTCACACTGATCGAGATCCTGGTGGTGGTGGCGATCATCGCCCTGCTGATCGCCATTCTGCTGCCCTCGCTGAAGCGGGCCCGCGAGAGCGCCCGGGCCAGTGTCTGCGGGCATAACATGCGCCAGATCACCTCCGCGGGCGTGATGTGGATGGAGGAGGCGAAGAAGAATCGGGTGCCCGCGCATCGCGGCTGGTCGCCCTTCGTGCTCAAGATGCTCAGCGGCGAGACCGGCAACTTCGACTGCCCCTCCAACGACAATCCCATTCCCATCCCGGCCGTCTACGTCTCCCAGCATCGCACCGGCTTCACCTATCCCGATCTGGCCACGGACAGCGCGTACTTCCGGCGAACGTCCGCCCCGGTGACCGGCGGGTTCTGGCAGGTGGACATGGAGACCGAGGCCGACACCATCGGCGGCGACGCGGATTTCGATGATGCCTCGGTATACTACACGCCTGACGGGCAGCGCTCGGCTTCCGGCGAGGCGTGGGCGAAGTAGGGCAGCACCGGCCGCGACCTGCTGCTGCATTTCTGGCAGGGCCGGACGCTGGCGACGATCAGCGGGACAACGGCGAAGTTCCGGGTGCCGATGCTGTGGGGCGGCTACGGTATGAACCTCTCCGCGGCGGTGGGCGGCAAGCCCTGGAACCTGCTCTACCTGGACTACAACGACTGGTCCGCCGTGGTGGAGCCGATCTTCGGGGTGAAGGATCAGGTCGGCAGGGTGCGCGGCGACGACATCAGGAAGATGGGTGCCTTCCGCCACAACGGGCGGGCCAACGTCGGTTTCCTCGATACGCACGTGGAACGGCTGGTGGACAGCAAGCTGACCGTACCGGCGGACGTTCGGGCGGGATCGATCTGGCATCCGGCCCGCCCGCCCGGCTGGGTTCCCAAGAGCTACGATTGAGGCTGGGGATGCTTCCCATGTGCTGATGAGGCGGGCAGCACGGACCATGCGGGGCCTGGGCGCGACCGGGTGAAGGCGCCGACAACGGCAGGTTGGCCGGTGCCCTCCCGCCGCCCCCGGCCGATCGGCGGCGTCACTTCGACCTGTCTTCGATGGTGATCACGGCGCTGGCCGCTGAACCAGTGAAGAGTTCCAACGGAAGAACCCGCTCGCGGCCCAGCTCCTTGAGCCGCCCCATCAGCGGGAGGCGGGCCTGGGGGTGGCTGTAGCGGGCTGTGACCTCCAGAACCTGGCTCTGCACCTCGTCCTTGAGACCCCTCTCCAGCAGTTGCCGCTCGTCCACGCGGGCGATGAGCAGGCTGCCGGCCGGCTCGATCGGCCTGACCCGTTCAAGCTCAAAGCGATCCCCGGTCATGTCCGACTCGAACGTCACCGGCTCGACCTCGCCGTCGCGCAGGGGCTGCAGCCGCCACTCGATGCGGGCCTGGGTGTCGAGATCGGTCCCCAGGTTGAGATTGACCCACTGCACCCGGTCCCAGGTACTGAGCAGCCAGGCTTCGACGTAACCGTCGGCGCGGCGCAGCTCCATGTCCAGCGGACGCGAGCCGCGGCGGGCCTGCGCGGGGGCGGTCGAGGTGATCTCCGCTTCCACCGGGGCCGCGCTGACCCGGCCGTAGCCGGCCTCATTCCAGCGCGGGTCGCGCCAGCGGGGCTGATACGCGAAGGCGATCCGATAGCGCCCGGCGACGAGCATGGGATAGCGGGCCCAGCCGCGGTTGAACGCCTCGACCCGAAGCCGGCTGGACGCGCCCGGGGCCAGCTCGTGGGACGGCGGGCTGTCGCCGGCCCGGACGCTGACCGCCTCGAATACGGCTTCATCGCGCTCGATGGGGTCAACGCGGACGTCCAGTGCCGCGCCGTCCGGCCCGGTGACGGTGAGAAAATCGGCAATGTCCATCATGGCCGCGACCTGGGTGGCGTCGACCGCGGCGCCGGCGGGGGCGGAGGCCGGCTGCGATGCGGGCGGGGCCGGCCAGGGAACGCGGAGCGGGCCCGGGGTGATATTCTCGGCGACCAGGACCAGGTCGAACGGCTGGTCCCAGGCGACCTGCGCCGGCTCGATCTCCAGGCGCACGCGGGCTCCGAGGAAGATGGCGTCCTGCAGTTCGGCGAGCAGGTCGCGAGCCAGCAGGGCGGCTTCGAGGTCGCTGCCCGCGGCGGCCTCGCGCAACTGCGGGAAGGCGATGGGCCCCCAGGCGGCGAGCCTCTCGGTGGCGGCCTGGCGCCTGGCCGGCGAGGGATGGCGCAGGTCGCGGACGGCGGCGCGGATGTTGCCGGGCGTGGGCTCGGCGATGGGCTGACGATCCGGTGCCGCCGCCGGCGCGGTGGCCGGGGCGGCCGCGGAGGTTGGCCTCTCGATGGCCGCCGATCCGGCCGATCCGGCGATCATGATTCCCCATGCCCATCCGGGGATGATCCACATACGCTGTCTCCGATGAAGCATGCGTGGCGCGGGCCGGACGGGGTGTTCGCCTCAAGTCCGGCCCGGGCACCTATTCTATCGGCATCCCGGCGATGTGTCCGGCGGGAAAGGCGTACGGGCGGGTTATGCCTTTGAGGGCAAACGTGCGATAATAGCGGCCGAGATGCCCTGGCCCGCGGGATGTGGGCGGGAGTGAACCGTGGAGGTCCGGTGGGCTTTGGGAGGTGCGGCGGGTTCGGGGGGCGTCGCCCGGATGAGCCCTGATGGTGCTGGTTTGACATGACTGCTCGACTGATCACAAGCATCGTGGGCGGCTCCGGGATGACCCTGGCGGCGATCGCGGCGTACCTGAGCCTGCGCATGGGGTTGAAATGGAGCCGGCAACTGCTGCTGGCGCTGGTCGTCGTGGTCCTAATCGTCAACGGTGCGTACTTCGCCGGCGAGCTGTCCCTGCATGGGCTGGTCAACACGCTGGACCAGAGTTTTTCGGCGTCGCTGCTGCTGGCGACGCTGGTGGCCCTGGTGGCGCTGGTTATCCACTTCTCGCCGAAGCTGAGCGGGCTGGACGGGTTTCTCCTGCTCCTGGGGGCGGCGGTCCAGTTCAGCTCGTTGACCGCGTTGCGCGAGGCCGGGGCGGGCTCCGGCCGGGCGTGGTTCGTGAGCCATCCGGTGGCGTTTGCGCTGAGCGCCCTGTGCTTCACGGCCAGCGGAGCCGCCGCGGTGGCGTACCTGCTGATCAGCCGGCTGTTGCGGCGCAAGCGGGCCTCGACGCTGGTGGGCAGCGTGGCGCCGCTGGAGTCGCTGGAACGGTTCGGCAAGGGCATGCTGGCGGTGGGATTCCCGCTGTTCAGCTACGGCATCCTGACCGGGTTGTGCGGCGTGGCCCACCGCGAGGATCTCGGCGAGGGGACGCTGTTCAGCGACCCGACCGCGATCCTGTCGTTTACCGCCTGGGTGATTTACGCGTACCTGATGTTCGCGTCGCTGTTTCGCTCCGGCCTGCGCGGTCGCAAGGCGGCCACGCTGGCGACCTGGGGCCTGGCGCTGGTGTTGATGGCATTCTTCCTTCGCGAGATCTTCTCGCCGCTGCACGGACGATGAGAACACTGATCGTCGGCTGCAACCACCGGTCCGCACCGGTGGAGGTTCGGGAGCGCATCGCCTTCGACGAGGCGGCGCTGGCGGGGACGCTGCGCCTGTTCAGCCAGCGGTTTCCCTGCGCCGAAGTGGTGCTGGTCTCGACCTGCAACCGGATGGAGTTCTACATCGCCCGCCCGGTGCACGGACATCCGCGGCTCGACGAGGTCGCGGCGTTCATCGGCTCGTGCCACGGAGTCGAGCCGCAGGAGTTTTCCGCGTCGCTCTACAGCCACGAGGACGTACAGGCGGTGCGGCACCTCTTCCGGGTGGTCAGTTCGCTGGATTCCATGGTGCTGGGCGAGTCGCAGATCCTGGCCCAGGCCAAGTCCGCGTTCGACACGGCCCGGACCGCCGGAACGGTCGGCAAGCACCTCGAGGGGCTGTTCCAGCGGGCCCTGGCGGTGGCCAAGGATGTGCACACGCGCACGGCCATCGCCACCGGGCGGCTCAGCGTGGGCAGCACCGCGGTCGACCTGGCCCGGCAGATCTTCAGCCGCTTTGACGACAAGACCGTGCTGATGGTCGGCGCCGGCGAGATGGGCGAGCTGACCCTGACCCACCTGCTGGAGACCAGGCCCAGGCGGCTGTGGGTCACCAACCGGACCGACAGCCGGGCGACGGAGCTGGCCGCCCGGCTCGGCGAGCGCCACCAGCTCAAGACCGAGGCCGTGCCCTTCAGCCAGTGGATCGATCACCTGGCCGAGGTGGACATCGTCATCAGTTGCACCGGCTCGCGCGAGCCGATCCTGGACGGCAGGCAGTTCGCGAAGATCCCCGCGAAGCGCGGCTACCGCCCGATCCTGATCATCGACATCGCCGTCCCGCGGGACATCGATCCGTCGGTGGGCGAGGACGAGAGCGTCTACCTGTACAACGTGGATGACCTGCAGTCGGTGGTGGAGTTGAACCTGGCCCAGCGGCGCGACGCGATTCACCGCTGCCACGAGATCATCGAAGCCAACGTGGTCGAGTTCGTGGAGAAGCAGCAGCGCCAGCGGGCGGACATCGGCCCGCTGATCGAGTCGCTGCGCAGGCGGTTCCACGAGATCGGCGAAGGCGAGCTGGAGCGGGTCTGGCCAAAGCTGCACTCCATGGACCCGCGCGACCGCGAACTGATCGAGCAGATGCTCCACCGGCTGACCCAGAAGCTGTTGCATCATCCCGTGCGGCTGCTGTCGGAGGGCCAGGCCAACGGCGAGGCCGCCGTGTACGCCGACACGTTGCGGGCCCTGTTTGACCTCGGCGAAGCCGAGCCGCCGCCGCCGCCGCCGCTGCGCGAAGATCAGTTGGAGCCGGCGCGGAAGCGGTAGGAAGGCATCGGCCACACAAGGCGCAAGAGGCACAATGGATCAGTCAAGTGCTTCGGGCTCGTCCTTCATGGTTCCCGCATCCTGCGGCTTTGAGCTTCTTGTGCCTTCTGTGGCCAGTATTCCATACCTGTCGACATTGAGCGACGCTCACCCTTTTCCCGTCCGGATCAATCGGCGGTTCGACCATCGAAACAGAACGCTCCGTGGGTAAGGCCATTGAGGGCCGATGAGAGGCGCATGGCGCGAAATAACCGGCGGAGACCGTCCTTTTGGAGCGGTCCCCACCGGCTGGTGGTGAGGGGGTGTCAGGCGTGTCGGGAGGTACGGCAGGGCGGGATCAGCTTCGACGCCGCGGCCTGCCGCGCAGCCCGCAGAAGCCGGCGATCATCGCGGGCATCAGCCCGGCGAAACCCGCTCCGCAGTTGGTGAAGACCGGCGGCTTGTCGTCGATGGGCGGCTCGTCCTGCAGCTCGCACACATCGCCCACCCCGTCGCCGTTCGTATCCGTCTGGTCGGCGTTGGCGGTATCCGGGCAGTTGTCGAGGCAGTCGGCGACCAGATCGCCGTCACTGTCCAGCAAGTCATCCAGACCGGGACACAGGTCGCAGTCGTCGATGACCCCGTCGCCGTCGGTGTCCGTTTCGCACTCGTCGGGCACACCGTTGAAATTGCAGTCCTCGCTGGTGCCGGCCGCGATGTCATCCGCGTCGGGGGCGGTGTTGAGGTTGCAGTCCTCGAACGCTTCGGCCGTGACCGTGAAGGTGTACTCCGCCGGGTCCGGGTCGTTGCTGCGCACGGTGACCTCGACCTCGCGCTCCCCCGCCTGCACCGGCGTGAACGCCAGGGTCATCACCGCAAAGCCGCCGGGGGCGATCTCGTTGGCCGCCAGCACCGCCTCGAAGTCATCTGCGGCGGAACCGTTGGTATTGGTGACGGTCACCTTCTGAAAGTTGTCGAAGACCAGCGTGCCGGTGCCGATGTTGCGCACGGTCAGAGCCACCCCGGTGCTGTCACCGACCGCGACGGGGTCCAGTGCCAGCGTGTCGCCGGGGTTGATCGCGTTGATCCCCTGGGTGATGAGCAGGTCCGCGACCACGCCATTCGCTGTGAAGGTCACGAGGAACTGCGGTGTCACCGGATCGTTGCTGTTGATCCTGACGGTCGCCGAGCCCTCGCCGGGTTCATCGAGCTCCATCTCGAAGGTCATGATGGCGAAACCGCCGGCGGCTATCGAGGTGGCGGTCAGGTTGGCGGACGCGCTGCTCACGCCGTCGATGCCGATGACCTGGGTCGAAGTGATGGTCAGCGTCTGGTTGCCGACATTGCGCACCGTGAACGCCTCGCCCACGCTGCCGAGCTCGACATCGCCGAAGTCGAAGGTGTCACCGCTGTTGATGGGGTTCAAGCCCTCGGTGATGATCAGTTGCGGCTGGGCCGCGGCCGCGCCGGTGATGGTCATCACCGCGACCGCGGCGGCGAGAATGCCGCGCTGCAGGCTCCAGCCGGGGCCCGGGATGATGGGACACTTCTGTCCTGTCTGCATGGTTCTTCTCCTGTCTTGACGGGGTTTTCAGGTTCACGATCCCGAAACGGACGCTCCGCTTCCGGCCACCTGGCGTCTCCGCAGAGAAATTGGCGCGGGAGGGGGCGAACCTTTCGGCAAATCGGGGGGGATGTGGTGCCGCCGGGCGGGGGCCGCAGAAGATTCTTTAGGTGGTTTAAGGAACTACAGGGCTGGGGCCGGGCCAGGCCGGGGCTGCGGCGATGCCGGGGAGAAGCCCCGCCGCGACAATGCAATCGGCCGATCGCGGGATCGGCCGTGGAAGGGTTTCAGTCAGTCTGTGGAGGTGAAAGGAAGGTCGGCGGGCTGATTACTCGATGCCCATGCCCTTCTTGGTGAACACCTCGTCGTCGAGGTTGGCATTGATCTTCACGTCGGTGGTCATGTACCTGCCCAGGAGGTTTTCCTTCGCCTCGTCGGCGTAGGCGGTGCAGAGGGTGGGCAGCAGCAGCTCCTTGTCCAGGTGGACGATCAGTACCCGGTCAGGCCATTCGCCGCTCTCGTCGGTGTAGGGCAGGTGGCGCTCGAACACCAGCGTCTCGCGCTCGTTGACCTTGCCGTTACCGACGTAGGCGAAAGTTCCGACGCCCTGGTCCAGACCCATCTTGGCGTACTTGATGACCAACGCCAGCGAGTTGCGCAGGCCGAACTGATCGATGCTGCGGCGGGAGCTCTTCTGAGCGTCCTTGCCGTTGATCTCACGCATGACGTGGGAAACGAACAGCCGGGCGATGGCCCCGGGTTCGACCACGGCAAGCTGCTTGCCGTCCTTGACCCAGCGGTCGGCCACGTACAGCACGCGGGAGGCCTTGTCCATGTTCTTGATCCACTCCAGCCGGACGCTGAAGGGACGCTCGCGGAAGTCGGCCTTCATGACCTGCTCTTCGGTCATGCGACCGTTGACCTTCTCCTGCTTGGTGAAGGTGCAGGTGTAGTCGCGGACGGAACGGTCGTAGTTGTCGAGAGCGCGCTGCAGAAAGGCGATCGGATCCTTTCCGGCGAGTTCTTCGACGGTGGGGATCTTCTCCTTGAGGTCAGGGGAGGGTGCGGCCAGGGCGACGTTAGCGCCCCGGCGGGGGCCTTCAACGGCGACAGCCGGAACCAGGGTGCCGTCGCTGGTCAGAGCACGCTGACTTTCGAACAGCAGCCCGCCGAGCAGAATGGCGCCGACCAGAACCCGCACGCGACGACCGTTCGATTTTGTCATAGAGGT